>JBATPG010000043.1:0-11249 GCA_049291335.1 Saccharimonadales bacterium (SeqCode)
ATTATGAAGTCTGCGTTAGGGTAACGAGCCAGCGTTGCTGCGTCTTGTACGACCGATGCTTTGTAGTTCGCTGTTAGGTACGCTTTGGTGTTTGGCATTTTGTTTGCAGTGTTGTCGATTACCGTAGTCTGTTGTTGCACTGTCGCAAAGTTGCCCTCTGATGCTACATCCATACCTTTTGCTAGCAGCTTGTTAGTTTGCTGTTTGGCGAGACCGACATAGTCAGTACTGTTTAAAATAACAACTGTTGCGGCCTCTTTACTGACTGGGTCAGCGTTAAACAAGCGTCTAATTTGCAGAGAAATTTCGCTAAAGTCATCTACGCCGGCCGTTGGTATAAGTGCCGACTGGCCATTTGGCGAAGTGTAGTTAGCCAGCATAGTTGTGCCTTTGCCCTTGAGGGTGTTGATGTTGTACGAGTCTATTTTGGTGGCATCTATCTTTTTGCCGTAGTAATACAGAGTTTGAATTTCGTCTATTTGTAAGTCTGTTTTAACATTGCCTGCAACTGCGCTAAACAAATTGCTAACCTTAAATGGGTTGGCAATCACAGCGGGGTCAGAGGCGCGATCTTTAATGCCAAGCAACATGTTTCGCTGGTGTTCGGTACGGGTAAAGTCTGCTTGCGCGAACCCGTACGAACCATAGCCTTCGCCACGAGCACGAGCAAGGTTTAGTGCTTGTTTACCGTTAAGGTCAACCGGGCCATTTGGATATTTGGCCAGGGCACAACAGGTACGAGAAGTGTAGTCTAGGCTTGGGTCGTAAATACCGCGTGGGTCGTCACTTTTTATGGTCATAGATATGCCGCCAACTGCGTTAACTAAGTCTTTGAAGGCAGTGTAGTTAACAAGTGCGGTGTAGTGTACAGGCATGCCCGTTACGTCTTCTACTGTAGATTGTAGACCGTCCATTCCCTGCAAGGGGTACACCGAGTTAATCTTCATACTGCCCTCACGAGGCAGTTTAACCCAAAGGTCTCTGGGGATACTTAGCATAAGTGCGGTGTTGTTGCGCGTGTCTACGCTAAGCAACATTAGGGAGTCAGTTAGTTCACCACCGTTATGGCCCAAGTCGTCTGCAGAGTTACCTGCTACGAGTACGTTAACGCGGCCGTTTTCGTTCTTAAGATCTGCAGGGTTAAACACACCAAGCAAACTAAGTGGGTTGTTGTTGCCCGTAATCTTGGCGACGTCGCGGTAAAAACGAAACCCAAAAGCCAGTACGCCAACCAGAAAAACAACGCCAAGAACTTTGGCAAAAGCCTTAAAGCGACGCTTGCGATTGCTCGTTGGCTTCTTGCCTTTTTCTGCACGTTTTTGTCGAGAAGTTTTACTGGTTTCTGTGTACGGGTTTAGTGTGTCTTGTAGTTCAGGCACTATTGCTAGTCTTTCTTGTGGTTGAGGCTTTGCTTGTTGCACTGTGGATTGTGACGCAACGTCTTGCTTTGCCGTTAGCGAGTTATAGTTGCGAGGCTCTGGCAAGTCAATAGGCTGGGGGGTAGATGAGGGCTGCTGAGACGTTTGTGGCAATGTACTACGAAACGCAGGACGGCGTGGCTGTTGGCCCGCCCCTGTTACAAACCCGTCAATGCTACCTGCCTGACGTGGCCTAAAATCATCAAATTTACTTGGCATTACTTTGACCCATTATACCCGAAAATTCACATTTTAGAAACATACCGTAGTGCGTGGCAACTACCTAAGGCTGGCTTACAGCTACATAAAAACACCGCGCTTGCGAGTTCAAGAGCGCGGTGTTTTTAGAGTGACGTGTACTAGCAGGCTTTAATGGTCATTCCACATATCCCGTAGTAGTTCGTCGACGTCGCATATGGCCTGGTCGCTACATGGCACCAGTTCATATGACCAGCCGTTTTGTACGGCAAACAGCATGCTTGCCTCCTTTTTATTTTATGTATTTTGGTTGTTTTTGTTTTTGGTTTTGAAGAAAATAGTTTAGTTTTGTATTTGTATTTCGTTTGTGTGTTTATTTTCTCAAAACTGATTACATTATAGCAAAAAACATAAGCTTTGTCAATATTTATTGTATAACTAGCTAAAGATAGTTCGTAACGTCTCGTAGGCTGGCTTGACCTCTTTGCGTTCATCTTCAAAGAAGATTTTTTTGTTATAGTCTCGCTCTAGCTTTGCTAAAACCCACTGTGTAACTTCATCGAGGTTTTTGGTTGTCATGTTACGTACAGCATATATATAAAAACCTGTTTGGAAGTGTGCCATTGCGTCGGCGGTTGCTAACACTAAACCTTCTTTTGACTCGGGTTTTTCCCCGTTATGGCAACTATGATACCGAGCCGCATCGTCTACAACTAGTGTTATTTCATTTTGGTCGAAACCACAATTTGTCAAAAGCTCGCGCGCAATACCCAAACTCACCTCTTCGTGGGCGTCATTCCTTCTTGGCATTTTTGCATCGGCAATATCGTGTAGCAACGCCGCCGCCTCTGCAAGATCTGCGTCTGCGTCGTATTTCTCGGCAAGCTTGCGAGACATTTTTGCGACCCATAAAACATGGTTGTCGTACAGCCAGTCTGCCCACTCATCCCTATCTGGCAAACTTTGTTTATATAGGTTCTGTACTGCCTCACGTAAAAGTTCAATTTTTTTCATGTTGGTAGTTTATCAGACTTTATTCATGATGGTGGTCGTGTTCGCTGTGGCTCATCGATTCGTGGTTATGACCACCATGGCCATGGTGATACTGGTGCGCAATAGCATGCCCTTTGCCTCTAGCTATTAGCCACCTGTTTACCGGTACCGTCACTATAAACGCTACTACCAAAGATAGTGCTAACGCGCCCCAGAACAACCATGAGCCAAGGCCGGCTTCCATAGCTCCTGGTACAGCCAACATAAAAGCGTTGTCGGTTATTTCCATTGTAAGTATCGACACTGTGTCAGCAGCCAAGGCAATTTTAACTGCTTTGGCAAATGGCAAGCCACTGCGCACTAGTGGCAACATGCTCAGCGCATAGCCAAACATAAAAGCTAAGAATATTGCGAGAATAACAGTTGCTGCACCGTGCCAACCAAGCGCCGTGCCTATGACCATGCCTAAAACTTCACCAATGGCACAGCCAGTAAGACAATGTAGGGTAGCCTGTACTGCAGTTCTAGTAAGTGGATCCATAGCCTTCAGTATAGCAACTACACGTGTTGGGTGTTAGTGTCGAAAACCTAGATAGAATTAAGTAAGAAGTTCCAGTACTTGTTAAGTCTCGTAATTTTACCCATACGTTTTATTCTGTGCACAAGCAGCGCTTTTTTAAGCTTTCTTTTGGTTATTAAAAACACTGCGCTCGTCTCTTCGGGGTCCATAGAAAATTGTAAATCATTTTTTGGTATACATACGGCATAGCTGTATAAATAAAAGTTGCTTGTAAACCTTTTGCTTCGTTGGTGCATTTTGGTTTTACCCAGATATCGAAGCTGCTTTGGCGCAACAACGAGCCCAAGTTCTTCATAGGTTTCTCTAACTATTGCCTGTTCCGGGGTTTCGCCCGCATCTACGCCACCCCCTGCAGAAATTTCAATCTCACTGGGGTGCCAAGACAAATTAGCGGACCTTTTTTGCATAACTATTTCATTATCTGGAGTATATACAATGCAGTGAACGCCTCGGTGAAAAAGCCCTTTTTTATGCACCTCATCGAAACTAGCTGTTTTGTTCAGCAAGGTATCATTTTCGTCGACAATGTCGTAGTAGGTTGTTTTCATGTTTGTATGTTTAATCAATCTATTTTAAGTGTATCATTTTGCCGAATGAGTATGGGCGTACTTTTTATATTCTTTAGTAGTCATGTAGGTTTTTGTATCTTTTACTCTATCGACAAACAATATGCCGTGCAGGTGGTCTACCTCGTGCTGAATAACGTGCGCTATAAAGCCATCGAAGTCTTTTTCGTGTTGTACGGCACGCTCGTCGTGCCAACGCAGGCGCACTTTTTTGTAGCGTGGCACTTGAGCATATAAATCTGGCCCACTTAAACAACCCTCCCACATGGGTTTACGCCTGCCATAAGTTTTGGTAATCACCGGGTTAATTATGGTAAGTTTTTGCCTAGTCAGGTCTGGGCGCGTTGCCGTGGGCTTGGTGTCTATAACATTTATTGCCAGGCCGTGGCCAAGTTGGGGTGCGGCTATACCAACGCCGTACTTACGTTTTTCGAGCGCTTCGTACATATCGGCGATGAGTATTTGCACATCACTACTTAGTATCTCCACCTCGCTTAAAACCTTTGCAGTTTCTCGCAACAACGGGTTTCCAAATTCGGTTTTAGTTAGTGGCTTTGTCATGATGAGTATGGGTTAATTTTAACTGCTTTCTGCGAATAATTATAATGCCTGCGACTATGCCTACAGTAATGGCGTTTTGAGCAGGCACCAGTATAAGCAGCCAGTCTAGTTCGCCCACGGCAAGCACCGCAAACACGCTGGCAAATGTAGACATTATCCAAGAATACAGTAGCTCTGTGTATGGATGATCATACACCTTAGCCATAATTAGCAACTTACCGATTGTGTTAACTGTAACTGTTAGCACAAGGGCTATTGCCACAGAGTCTGTCAAATACCAAAAAATTAGTATCAGAGCTGTCAGGGCAAGGCTAATTTTTTCTCTTGTAGTAAATCCGCCCATGCCGTACTTAAAAGACAAAATAAAAAGTGTGATTTGATTTATAAGTAGCACACCAGCAAACCACAGCGAAGCCTCTGCCCCTTCCAGCAACTGCCCAGTAAACGCTATTGCCGAAAGCACCACAAAAATAAACATCGCCATACGATGTGGCTTAGTATTGCCACGAAGTATATCTATAATGTACGGAATTGTTCCAGCCAAAAACAATATAACGCTAAGAGCACCAAATAGTTGCAGTGGATCCATTAGGTCGAGTATAGCAGAGGCAATCTAGCTCTGTTTTAGTTTGTCTAGAATTTTTGCGGCGCCGTCTTCGTCCCAGTCGGTAGTAATAAATTTAGCAACGTCTTTTACCTCTTGGACGGCGTTGCCCATGGCGACACCGTAGCCAACATGCTCGATTATGACTTTGTCGTTATGACCGTCGCCCACCGCCATAAAGTTTTCTGCTGGCACGCCGAGTTGTTCAGACACTTTTTGCAGTGCATCTTTTTTGTTTGAAAGCTTATTTGTAATCAGCACGTCAAACACTTCCGAACCATCTTCTAGTGTTAGTTGGTGTGCTAAAAGCCCCACAACATCTTGCTCGGCAAATGATTTGGCATACGCGAGTACATCATCTTTTTGCTTTTCTGTTATATGAGATGCGACTATTGTAATCGGCTTTGACGGTACATAGTTTTCTATAAGTTCATTGTTATCAGATTTTTTGTCCCATAAATCTACGGCGCGTGCGTATGTGCCTAAACCCTGATCATCTGTAGCTACAGCGCCCTGCCAAAAATAATCCACACTATCGTCTAGCGCCCAGTGAAAAACATTGTCTGCTTGGAGCCTACGCATAATCCTCAGGCAAGCATCGATAGGTATTGTATGCTCAACCAACACTTTGCGTTCTTTACCATCGTATATTTGTGCGCCGTTGCACAAAATAGACAGGCCCTTCATGTCGCATGCTTCTAAAATGTGCTGGACCTTAGAATATGGCCGAGCGGTGGCCAACCCAATCGGCAAAGTGTCTGCTAGGTCTTTTGCGTGCTGTTGGAATTTTTTAGATGGCAAAGAAGGCGAATCATTGCCAACAAGTGTGTTGTCTACATCAAACAATACGACCTTAACACCCGTAATATCGTTGGCTGAGACTTCAGAGATAAGTAGTGGCTTAGGCATAGTCGCTCCAGTTAATTACTTGTAGTATACAGCTTTAATGTCGTTTACAGGTTTGAGTAATATGTGAACCTTAAAAAAACTACGTCAGAATTTGCGGGACGGGGCAACTGAGCTCTAAAGGTTTTTTATGGCGGTGGCAGTGAATTTTGTCTTTCTAGAACTGCTCCCACCCAGAGTCACCGATTGCTTGACGGCTGTCCAGGCCAAGCTGTGCCATTTGTTGGTTTGAATGCATAGCAAAGATTGCCTCAGACGCACGATCACCGTTGAAAATTGACCCGTCTGAAATACTCACTAACTTCTGTAAAAAGGCTAAGTAAAGCGCAGCTTTTTCTGAACTATCATTAGCCCATTCGCTTTCGATTAGCACATTTATTTGGTTAATGTAAAAACTAATAATCACATCTGTTGAACTTGCTGAAAAGTAATCAGAGACATCGGGCTTGCAAATTATGTGCGGGTCAACGTCGACAACTAGAGGGTGTTGTTGACCGTCTTCGCCAATATCATACACAAATAAATCGCTCATAATGGCTTGAGCGCCTGGTAAATATTTACTCTTTGGGTCAAGTAGACTGGCAAGACCCTGCACTGCTTCTTGCTTTGCCTCAAGCGACGCTTGCTTATATTGAACTGCGTTTGGTAAATAGTCACTAACAACTGTAACGGGCTCACCTTCTCTATGCGGTAGCAACGAACTTGGCACTACCCGTATGCCTACCTCTTCGTACATGCACTGCATAACTACAAGACTCTCTGCAAAAGGCAATTTGGGGCTGTATAGTTCATGCTCAAACCCTAGTTCAGCGCCAGGGTTGTATGTTCTCTGCACAAATTCTCGCCCGTCTGGCTCTTGCATAACGGCCAATGTTTTACTGTCTAGTTGCCCGTCTTTAAATGCTTCAACAATAACCGCATCGGCAAGCCGCTCTGCAAGCAAGGTGTGCGCAGCATAGGGATTCTGGGTATGGGCAAGCTGTTCGTGTAGCTCGGACATTGGAAGCTCCTTAAATATTTTACTTACCATATGACTTATGTTGCGTTGTTGCAACTCATTTGAAATATAATTTACGATTAAATCTGGCGGACGGGGCAGTCTAGGTCTACGGTTTTGGCCGTAACGCCGAGCTGAGCAAGATATTCTGATAAGAGGAGCGTAGGTAAGCCAACAACCGTGTCATAGCGCCCCTCTATGTGGTCAATAAGCGGTGCGGCACCGCTTTGTATGCCATAAGCTGCAGCTTTATCTACCGTATCACCCGTTTCTACATAGGCCTTCACTGCCTGTTGATTGTACGGCTTAAAATGCACTTTTGTGGTGTCTGCCCCAGTCAACAAAGTTCCATCTGCCTTACATATAACAGCCAGAGATGTCGTTACCTCGTTATGTGTGCCACTGAGCAGCTCTAGCATCTCGTAGGCTTCGGCTGTGTCGCGTGGCTTTTCTAGTTGATGACCGTTAATGGTCACAATTGTGTCTGACCCAATAACAATGGCTTCTGGGAACTTTTCGGACACTTCACTTGCTTTGCCAACGGCTAGTTCTATGGCAACGACTTCGGGCGAACGGCTGTCGTCTAGCTGCTCGTCGAAATTACTTGGCACAACCGTAAACTCTACGCCCATAGCGGTAAGTAGTTCTTTGCGCCTGGGCGACTGACTAGCTAGAATAATTTTTCTCATTTTGTTGCGTCTAGTTGTTGAACCGCATCAACTACGTCGGGAAACCTATTTATGAAGTAATCGACCCTGTTTTGTGAAAAATCGGAAGTTTGGCGTAATCCACTTTCTAAGTTGGCGATAAACAATAGACCCGCTCCGTTAGATGCCGCAGCGTCACTGGGTGAATCACCCACGTAAACACATTGTTCTGGTCGCAACCCATGATCGCGCTCGATAACGTCAAAAACTCGCGGATCAGGCTTATGGTAGTCCGTGTTGTCTTTATGATAAAAACTAGTCAGCCGACCCTGCAAGTGGTGGCTGGGGTCTAGCAGATGCCTTACTTCGGGTTCTGTCCTTGATGTGAGAATCATCAATTTTTTGCCTAGTTTGGTGAGTCGATCTAACGCTTTAATATTCTCATCGGTAACAATATCAATCTGTCCATTTGCGATGTACTCTTCGTGCACGCTGGGCATTAAGTGCCAAAATGCATCTACATCTATACCGGGCGAACGGAGTTGGATAGCATCACCGAGAGGCTGGCCCCATGTTTGCACATGTATTTCTCGTGTCATAGGAGCACGACCCATCCGATGTAGAGTCTCATTCTCTAGCCCAAAGCAACTCTCTTCGGTTAAGCAAAGCGTATCGTCAAAGTCTATAATTACTGCTTCAATCATGCAATCAGTTTAACAGATGAGAGCTTATTTAATAGGGGGAGCGAGGTGATATAGAACCCTACTATGCCCTACTTGTTTACCCGTGTTGGGAATTCGCTTTTCGTAGCTGAGACTATGCTCTCAACCCATAGTTGAGCATTTTTACTCATCGACTCATCGGTACACCAACCAAGAGCTGGTCCATTCCAAACATTCCCTGCATACGTGCCGAACGGATTTTTCTCGTCTTCAAACCCATAACCATACAACTTCCCAGTCTTAACCATATCAAGCATCAACTCTTGGTTATAAAGCGTATCGGTAATGGTCATAAAAATTGCGGTTGATTTCATTGCTTTTAGCAAGTCATCTGTCAGTAGTACCTTGGTCTCTTCATTATTTGCAGTCGCTAGTAGGATTACATCTGAAGTGCTCATTAGATCACCGATTGATGTCTGATTAAACCGTTCGTCGACACTGTTTTTGGACCAGTACTGGACTTTCATGCCAATGCCCATCATATTTTCTGCAAAAGCTGTGCCTATACGACCAAGACCAATTACTCCAGCCGTCTTACCTCGCAACTCTATACCTCGATGGCTCGCATAGTCTAACTTCCAGTTGTCTTTTACTACTTCGGGTAGCTTGCGTGCTAAGGCTAAAACGACCAGCGTCGCCCATTCTGCGACCGCAATTGCAGAAAAACCTAGCAGATTGGTCACTGGTATCCCAAGAGTCTTAGTGTGCTCAATATCCACCCAACTGAATGACGTTGTCTGCAAGCAAATTGCCTGTAGATTTGGGATTTTGTCTATGATTTCGTTAGGGAATTGCCAATCGCAATAATCTGGGTCAATCGCAATAACTCGTGGCTCGTCACCTTCGAATATCTCTGTAACTTCCTGCAGGGGCTTAATATCCTGAACGAGAATTAGCTCGCCAGGTGATTTCAATGTTTCGAAGTATTCACTAAGCTGAATATCTATATTAGGACTAACAATAATTATCTTCATAAAATCATAATACCACTGACTATGCGGGACTCGAGCCAAATAACTTCTTAGCGAATTTTAATTGAATAAAACTCTCTGACATAGTAACAGCGGTAGAATATGTTTGCTTGCTGGCTAGGTGCATTCGGGTTGGAACGAGAGCATTGCCAAGGTTGAGATAGAATATATAGAGGTAGTAATATTTTGAGCTAGGCTACTGTAGCAGACTACTTTTTTATCTTTCTAAGGTATAATTAGCAATTATGTCAAATATATCTCCTGAGCATACTTCTGGTATCTTACTAGGATCAAACGCTGAACATACACTTGACCTATTTCAAAACGCTTATGAAGCCAATGATGGATCAATAATCGTACCCGAAATAAGGGTGCAGCTGGACGGCTACTCTAGCCCTGGAACTATCCGCGTGAACCTTGCCACTCATAGGCCAATTAGCCCGCTTGAGTTATTGGGCAGCAGATTTGACGAGCTTTCAGCAAGAGGAGATTTGCTAGAGCCCGCAGAAAAAAGAGACTTACTCACTACCTTTGGACCAAAAGGCCCAGAGCATGCCTACGCCCGAAACCTACTTTTCCCTTTTAACGAGCCTGGTTTTGAGTTTAGAACTCCACAAAATACAGCAGGAAACTACGTACGGTTTGGGCTTGATATCGAATGGGATGACAGCTCGCCGGTCGAAGTAGAAGTAGGGTTGCGTATTGAAACGGAGCTTATAGCTGCGGGAAAAAACATATCTGACCCAGCGGTAATCGACGATCTTATTGCCCGAACGCAACGTGAAATTGCACAGCTTAACCTTCCATTTGTTGACCGTAGGGCGGGCGAACAGCCTATTTTACTTAAAATGGGCAATTTTGTTCTGGGTTCATTGCCCGATCAAGAGGGTTGGACTATGCAACAAGGCTATGCAAACCTAGCTCAGTACGAGAATTTCGGAGGATATAACGTTGTGGGGGCATACTATGACAAGTTGACCGATGGTGCACCTGACTTGCCTGGATTTATTGGAGCTACAGTTTTAGTGCCATATGACATTAACTTACTTAGATCAACTCGGTTAGGTTTTGTTGAATCAGGACAGCCTAGCGTTGAGGGTGCAATAAATTTACTGTCTCTCGGCAAGAGTACCGTCTAAAAAGAGAAGTCAAAGGCTTATGGTTGCGGGACCAGAGCCTCAAACCTCAACTTCGCCTTACAGTTCTATTGCAGCACCAATACTAGGACCCAGCCCTTAGCTGAGTGCTATATCTTTAACTATTTCCCATTCATAGTGCCCATTGACCGGCCTTTGCTTTATGAGTGGCATGTTTACTATTTTAAATTTTGCCGATTCTACATTTGCCGCGCTGAGCCTTGCCTCAATGTCGGCTTCATTATTCTGTGCTTTTGTGTACGCGAGTGATGTATGAGCAATGAAGTGTTGGTAGGGCGTCTTGGTTGCACGTTCTGGTCCGACGACGTCCTCAAGTGATTCTGCGACAATATCGTAAAGTTTTTGAAGCTCAGACCCTGGCTCCACACGAAAGCAGACGTTCCCGTATATCATTACCTGGTCGCCAAAGTGAAATTCTGGCAGAGAAAGATCTGCCACGGCATCTTGAACCTTTGCGGCTACAGCCAGCATCTCTGTTTCTGTGTAATCTTCTAGTCTGCCGACTCGTAGTATTGTAGCGTGTAGCCACTCGGTGGGTATTGGGTCATACAGTTCTGGGCGAGTGATAATAGGTGCGTAGGCATCAGCCATAGCCCTCACAGATGGCTGGTTGGCATACACTACGTTAAAGTTCCAGTCTACAACCCCATCGTAGTGGTTATGTCGCTTGAAGTGATCTTGTGCCATGGCTTTATGTTATCAGTTTATAATCAGTGCTGCTAACCTTGCTTACGCTTGAATGGTTGCGGGACCAGGACAGCGGACTTCGTCCTTCTCTACTGTGGCATGCTCGGGGCCTAAAAATGATAAGTATACCAGGCTCGCATGTCGCTACCATTTCTTTGCTTCAGAGGAGATACCCAAATAGCATCGCGTAGGCAAGGAATACTAGTAGGCTAAAATAGATGTTAAATTTAAGAAGCTTAGCG
>JBATPG010000044.1:0-7782 GCA_049291335.1 Saccharimonadales bacterium (SeqCode)
AAGTTTTCGTCGGCAGAGTTTTGCTCCATATATACCTTAAGTGCGTCTGTCTTGGTAAGGTAGTTTACCTTTTCTACACTGGGCAACTGCCTAAGATCTGCCAAAAAAGCATTTGTTTGCTTTTCGGTAACTTCATCTTTTAGGTAAATAGAGATGTTGATTTTGTCGGTAATTTGCTCGACGGTGTGACTAAACGTTGCGTTAACAATAACTGAAAACAAAATAATCGTAAGGGTAATAATCATGATTGCCATGGCGGCAATGGCAAGCCAGGCATTGCGAACAAAGTTATAGCCACCTGCCTTTAAAACTCGGCCAAATGTCGTGGTGCGCCTACCCATTATCGTGCCCCGCTTCGTGGTTTTTCGCTGTAATCTGCGCTGGCCCTGTCGCTCGCAACAGCTCCATGCTTAATGGTTATGACGCGTCTTTGCAGCCTGTTCACAATTTCTTGGTTGTGAGTGGTTAGTAACA
Organism: Saccharimonadales bacterium (SeqCode); assembly: GCA_049291335.1. Lineage (GTDB taxonomy): Bacteria > Patescibacteriota > Saccharimonadia > Saccharimonadales > UBA4665 > JAGXIT01. The sequence continues at coordinate 475 of JBATPG010000044.1, forward strand.
CTGTGGTGCCATAGCGATTAATTTTTTCTAGAACTTTAATAACATCCCAGGCGTGCTTTGGGTCAAGGTTGCCGGTTGGCTCGTCGGCAATGAGTATTTTTGGTTGCCGTACAATTGCACGCGCTATGGCTACGCGCTGTCGTTCGCCACCACTGAGTTCACGGGGGTAGCGCCCGGCTTTGTCTTTAAGATTAACAATGTCTAAAACTCGAGGAACGGTGTTGTTGATTTCTTTTGAACTAATGCCAACTATTTCAAGCGCAAAGGCAACATTTTCAAACACGGTTCGGTTTGGTAGTAGTTTGAAGTCTTGAAACACCACACCAATTTTGCGGCGCAACAGTGGAATGTTTTTGTCTGGCAATTTGTCGTAGTCTATACCACCCACAATAATCTTACCGCTACTGGGGCGCTCTTCGCGGGTAAGTAGTTTAAGCAACGTAGACTTACCGGCACCGCTCTGCCCTACCACAATAACGAACTCTTTTGCCTCGACATGCAAACTAATACGGTCTAAAGCCGGCCCTAAGTTTTTGTTATAGGTCTTCGTTACCCGATCCAATAAAATCATTAGCACTATTATAGCACGAGAGCTGTTTCTCTTTGAACCGGCACTTCTAGCCGTGGCTCAATTGCGACACTCCCAGGGCCAGGACCTGGGCGCCCAGAACGTGCGGCTGCACTAACAAATAATGACCCCGTCGCAATGATTTCTTCTCCTATTGTAAATCGGAAAGAGGGTATGTGTTGCAAGTTTTGAGCCAGCTGCAGTTCATCTAACGCCCGCGCGACCTGTAGGGTTCGTTCGACGATTGTTGTTTGATTTACGGGCTTGTTTTGGCACAAATACTCACTAAGTTCTTCGCAAATCAGCGCCCGAGCTAACGGTATGCTGCTTGGGTTGCTACGCATTTCTGAGCTAGCAGATAGCATAACGAGACTATGCGTGGCTCGGCCCAAGCTTTGGGTTAGTCGCATGCCCGCTGTTGGATGACTTGCTTCTTTGGTGCCAGCATACAGCCCTGCAAAAATAAGATGGCTTACTACTGCCGTTTTGTACTGAACAATTTTCTCGGCGGAAAAACTTTTGGGGTCGCGTGTTGTCTCGCTAGCCATCCACATACAAAACGCTTCGGGTGTCATTTTTATACTGTACGACTATTGTGTATGTATGTCTATTCCCCGAGGGTATGTTCAAGGTAGGCGGCAATGAAGGGCGTGAGGTTGCCGGCTAGTACATCATCTGGATCGGAACTGGTGTAGCCTGTACGAAGGTCTTTTACCTGTTTGTAGGGGTGTAGAACGTAACTACGAATTTGGTTTCCCCACGCCGCTTGCTCGTTGGGACCCTTCAGTTCACTTACGCGCTCGGCATGCTGCTCCATTTGCAGCTGAGCCAGTCGAGAACGCAAAATAGTCATGGCTGTTTCGCGGTTTTGCAGCTGGCTTCGCTCGTTTTGGATAGCAATGACTATGTTAGTTGGCAGATGAGTAATGCGCACGGCCGAATCGGTAGTATTAACACTCTGGCCACCGTGGCCTCCGCTACGATAGACGTCTATTTTTAAGTCTTTTTCATCAATTAGTATTTTGTCTGGCGTATCGATTTTGGGCATAACCTCTAGCTTGGCAAAGCTGGTCTCTCGACTTTCGGCATTAAACGGGCTTAGTCGTACCAACCTGTGGACGCCATGCTCGCCTTTTAGCTTTCCATACGCAAAATTACCCTCAATTTCTAAGGTGCAACTTTTAAGGCCAGCTTCTTCGCCAACAGATTCCTCGATACCGGTGACAGTAAAATCGTTTTGCTCTGCCCATCGCACATACATTCGTTGTAGCATAGCAGTCCAGTCTTGAGCATCGTTGCCACCTGCACCAGCATGTAGGCTGATGATGGCTGATTGGTCGTCGTATGGCCCACTAAACTTCAGCTCGTCCTTAAGGGCATCAAACTGAGCTTCTGCAGTATCTATATGCAATGATATTTCTGGTTCTAGTGTTGGGTCGTCAAGCTGGATAAGCTCCAACGCATCCTCAATACTTTTTTGTAAGTTCAACCATGGCGTTACGCGCTTTTCTAGTGCTGCCTGTTCTTTCATAAGCTTTTGGGCACGTGCTTGATCATCCCACAGAGACTTGTCTGATATTGCCTCATCAATCTCTGCTTTTTTTTGAACCAAACCGGGAATATCTATTTTTTTAAACGCATCAATAATCTGGTCTTGCAAATGACTTGTTCTGACTTCTAATGGCTCCATGAACTCTACACCTCGCTGTTTTGCGACTGCCAGAGTGCAGCAAGTTGATCGTTAAGCTGATTGGCTATTTCTGGTGTGCAACTACCGTATAGGCCTAGCCCGCCGACTCCTTCACTAAACATAGCGCGCGTTGCATCGACTATTGCCTGCTTAGTTACGGCTTCGATGCGCTCTGGATATTTATAGTAGTCGTCAACATGTTCGTCAAAGAAATAACGACCTGTGTAACCTCCGGCTGTACTGGCAACGGTTTGGGCGCTTCGTTGGTAGCGGCCGACCGAATACGCTTTTGCGGCAGCAATATCAGCCTCGGCAAGCTCACCACGAAATACATTGCCGAGTTGTTCTATAACGATCTCGAAAAGTGCTGATGCATTGGTGACAGATACTTGGCTGCCAAACCACAAGTTACTGCTAAGCTTTATCTGCTGGTAGCCACTGTTCATACTATAGACAAGACCCCTTTCACGGGCAGTACCGAGTATTTTTGAGTAGAGTGTTTCGGTAAGTATGGCGTTTGCGACACCGAGAGCGTCTATCTCGTGCTCTTCGAGGCGACGACTTAAGAATGTATCTATGTAGAAGTAAAGCGTGTCTACACTTGGGTTTGGCATACATATTGGCGCTTTTAGCGGCTGTACAACTTCATCGGGCATCATAAAACGCTCACCCCGTGGTAACGCCATACCTTCTAGCATGCCGATTAGCTTATTGCGACGCTTACCGATGTTTCCTGCAATAACAAAACGAAGATTATCTGTGGTGTGCGTACGACGATAATGTTCGCGCACGTCATCAAGGCTAACGTTTTCCATAAGTTCAAGCCGGTCTTTGTCTGACTCGGCAACTAGACCGTACGCCTTACGGCTTGCCGCACCAAGTTGTCTGTAGTGATTGTTGGCGCGAGCTGCCAGCTCTTCTTTAACATTGCCAAACTCCGCATCAAATTCTTCTTGCAAGAATAACGGCTGTGTTATTGCTACAAGCAGTAAGCGAAGCACTCTGTCCCACTCAAAATCTGCACATTCTGTTTCGTAGACTATGTCATAGACATCGGTAGAGGCATTACTGTAAGCACCGTTTTTTTCTACTTCTGCCTGAAAATCTCGAGCACGCGGAAACTCATCGTTTGCACCCAGAAGCACATGCTCCATAAGGTGTGGTGTTTCCCATTTTTCTCGAGTAACCAAGTATTCGCCAGCGCGAAAGTTAATGTACACATTCATGACACTTGCATCAGGAATATGTACAAACAAGCCCTTGGCGCCGTTACTAAGTTCTACTTCTTCGGTGGTGTGCTTCATACGAGTTCTAACGAACAACTATCTGTAGGCCAGCTTTAATTGCGTAGCTTACGGTGGTTACTACTTACGCTTCCTTGCTTTTGCTTTACGTTGACGCTCTGCCTTGTTGGCTTTAGCTCGTTTTTTAGATGTCGCTACTGGCTTCGTTTTACCTTTTGTTGCATCGTTAGCAAAGTCGTTCTCGTGGAACTCTTGGCCTTCAGCAGCAATAGAACTTGCGTTGCTAATAGAATTACGAGCAGCGCGAGTTAGTTCTGTCTCGATTGGTGCATTTAACTGTGACTCATCGACAGGTTCAGCGTGGAACAATGCACGAACAACTTCATGCCGAAGATCGTTTTGCATTTGTTCGAAAATAAGCTGGCCACGACGACGGTATTCTACTAACGGGTCTCGCTGTCCAACGCTCATCCAGTGAATACCTTCACGCAAGTGGTCCATGTTTTCTAGGTGCTGCATCCATAAGTTGTCTAGAATTTGCAGGTAAATGTCACGTTCGACTTTACGCATGACATCAGTGGTAAATGCGGCTTCACGACCCTTGTACAGCTCGAGTGCTTCTGTTTTTAGCACTTTAGCTACAGCAGTTGGTTCTGAGGCAAAGACACGGTCTAGCGCTGACTCATCAAGTGGCAACAACTCTCGGACCATAGGTTCGAAGTCTTCACTACCGCGACGCTCTGGAGTGGCGAGTGCCTTAACTTCTTCTTCGATGTACGCACGCACGCGCTTACTAATGTCATCTGTTCTAAGAACTTCTTTTCGCATTGCATAGGTTGCACGGCGGTGGCGGTTCATAACATCGTCGTACTGGACTACGTTTTTACGTTGATCAAAGTGAAAGCCTTCTACTTTTTTCTGAGCGTTTTCTAGGCTACGTGAAATCATACGGTTTTCAATTGGCACGTCATCGTCGACCTTAAGTCGGTTCATAACGCTTGAGATACGGTCGCCGCCAAAGATACGCATAAGATCGTCTTCGGTACTAACGTAAAACTGCGAAACACCAGGGTCACCCTGACGCCCGGCTCGTCCACGAAGCTGGTTGTCAATACGTCGAGATTCGTGACGCTCACTACCGACAACGTACAAACCACCGAGCTCTTTAACACCTTCACCAAGCACAATGTCGGTTCCACGACCGGCAATGTTAGTAGCCAATGTCACCGCATGTTTTTCACCCGCTTTGGCAACTGTTTTGGCTTCTCGTTCGTTGTTTTTAGCATTCAAAACTTGGTGTGGGATGCCTGCCTTATGTAGCAAGCCACCGAGTCGCTCGTTTTTCTCAATACTTGCCGTACCAATAAGTACTGGCTGACCTTTTTCATATAGCTCTTTTACATTTGCAACAATTGCTTCAAACTTTGCTTTTTCGTTGCGATAAATACGGTCTGGGCGGTCTTGGCGCACCACCTTACGGTTGGATGGGATTTCTACTACGTCTAGTTTGTAGATTTGGTGGAACTCTTCGCTTTCGGTCATGGCCGTACCGGTCATACCAGAAAGTTTGTCGTACAAACGGAAGTAGTTCTGGAACGAAATGGTCGCGAGTGTCATAGACTCTTGTTGAACTTCTACGCCTTCTTTAGCCTCAATCGCTTGGTGGAGACCTTCGTTATAACGACGCCCTGCCAGCAAACGACCAGTAAACTCGTCGACAATAACAATTTCACCGTCATTGGTTACAACATAGTCTTTGTCTTTCTTGAACAAAGTTTGTGCTCGCAAAGATTGCTCAAGATGGTAAATTGTACGAATGTTTTCACTGGCGTATATGTTTTCTATGCCAAGAATTTTCTCTATGCGGTCCACACCCTTATCTGTTAGAATAACGGTTTTTCGCTTTTCGTCGACTTCATAATCGGTAGGTTTTAGTTGACGTACCGTTCGCGCAAATTGCGCATAAGCGTTGCCGGGCGTCACACTCGGTGCGCTAATAATGAGTGGCGTACGAGCCTCATCGATAAGAATCGAGTCAACCTCGTCGACGATAGCATAGTTGAGGTCGCGCTGGCGAAGCTGTTCGGTCTCTCGAACCATGTTGTCCCGGAGATAGTCAAAACCGTATTCGTTGTTAGTACCGTAAGTAATGTCTGCGGCATATGCCTCTTGCCGCGTACAAGGCTTTAAGTGCTTAAAACGATCGTCGTCGTGAACTTCACTGGTAAAGTTTGCGTCAAAAATATACGAATGGTCGGCCATGATAACAGATGTGGTAAGGCCAAGAAAACCATACACCTGACCCATCCAGCCGGCGTGCAGCTGTGCGAGGTAATCGTTAACGGTAATAAGGTGCGCACCCTTGCCCTCGATGGCGTTTAGGTACAGTGGCGCAGTAGCCACCAAAGTTTTACCTTCACCGGTCTTCATTTCGGCAATTCTGCCTTCGTGTAGAACCATACCACCAATAAGCTGTACATCGTAGTGACGCTGGCCTATGGTTCGACTGGCAGCTTCGCGTACTACCGCAAAAGCGTCAGGAAGTATGGCGTCAAGTGATTGCTTTTTTAGCCTGCCTCGCAGTACTTCAGTCTGCTTTTGCAATTCCTTGTCGGACATTTTTTCATATTTTGGTGCTAGGTCATTGATAAGACGGACGCGCTTTTTTAAACGCTTCAGCGTTTTAGCTTGTGGATCGCCCAATACTTTTTTAAGTATACGGTTCATTATTACCTGTTACTCCTCCGTTTTCAGATAGGTTTTCAGTCAACACCTATTGTATCTTGTTTTACTGACTGGCGCGAGTATTTTCTTATTTGCGCATTGTATCTGCGATTTATTATTGCAGATACAGACCAACTTTGCTGGTTGGCCAAGCGAAGCGTGGCAGCGCATATATCCAACACCCCTTGAGGCTATTTTAGGCTGTTGATTACCTTAGCGGTTTTTTCGTATTGATCGCGCTAGGCGATGCCTAAAACTATGCGTATCGTGCTTGGTCTTGTAGTCTTGCAGTTTTCGCTTCATATCAAGCGCTGCGATGTCTAATGCAGAATACGCATGCTCTGCGGACTCAGTAACTACTAGGGTCTCGTGTGGCAGCGCAAGCTTAACCGTACATGTTTTGTTTCGCTTATCGTCGGCTAATGTAAATCGAACTGACCACTCTGCTGATTCACGAGCTTTCTTCGGAACATATTTCTCGAGTTTACTAATGCGTTTGTCGCAATATTTTCGTAACTTTGCTGGGTCGAGTTGTAGCTTTTCGCTGGCACTAAAAACATAGTCTTTCATTGTTATATAATCTCCCTGCCGCCCATGTAGGGCCGTAAAGCTTCTGGGACCACAACGTCACCGTCAGCGGTTTGATTGTTTTCAATTATTGCAATCAGCGGACGCTCTGAGAACGCTGTTGCGTCGTTGGTATGCACGAGCTCCACCGTGCCGTCTTCGCGACGAACGCGAGTCTTCATTGGCCGAGCCTGGTAATCTGTTATGTAATCGGCCGTGTGAGTTTCTCGGTACTGGTTTTGGCCAGGTAACCATACGTCGATGTCTACACCCTTGGCATTTGGCCGCCCAATATCGGCCGTACACTTTTCTAGCACTCGATAGGGCAAGCCGAGTTGCTTCATCAAATACTCTTGGATGGCAACCATAAACAGGTGCTCGTTCAATGATGTTTCTTTAGTGGTGAAACTCTCCATTTCAAGCTTGTTAAACTGATGCAATCGCAAGAATCCTTCGGTATCTTTGCCGTACGTGCCGGCTTCTCGCCGAAAAGCGGTCGTGTACCCAACTAGTCG
>JBATPG010000045.1:0-5300 GCA_049291335.1 Saccharimonadales bacterium (SeqCode)
ATAAACCACAGGGTCGCAATGGCGAGATGCGCAGTAGTACGCAGAAATCTCATCCACCTGCTTTTCTCTGCGTACTTGGTCATGAGTCTCCGGTAAGCCGTATGTGCCGGGCGCTTGTGGCACGGCCAGTTTCATCGTCTATAGTAGCGAGCAAGGCGTTAAACTGCCACGAGCCGCCATGTGCCAAGATATTGCGCGTTTGTAGACCGTCTCGCCAACGAGGGATGATAGATTCGTACGTAACGCCTAAAGACGAGTCAAGTGCACCGCACATGCCAACATCGCTCATATGTGCACTTCCCTTTGGCAACACGCGTGCATCTGCCGTAGCTACGTGCCAGTGGTCTCCCACAACCATGCTTACCCGCCCGTCTAGATAATGACCGATAACTACTTTTTCGCTACTAAAGTCGCCGTGAAAGTTCACGACTGATGCGTCATAACTGTCTCGTGGGACTTCAGCCAAAATACTATCTATTTTTTGCAAAGGGTTGTCTACAATTGTGTCTGCCTGTCTACCTACAATGCTGCCAAGCAAACTTACCACAAGCATTCTGTAGTCGCCAACGGCAATAACTTTGTAGCCCTTGCCGGGGCACTCTAGCATGTTTGCCGGGCCAACTACTGGTTCGGTGTCATCAGCAAGCAGGGTATGTATTTCTTCGACTGCGGGCGTGTGATTGCCCCCTGTAAAAATGTGTATGCCCGTGTTCTGTAAAGCACGCATGTCGGCGACCGACAAACCTTTGCCGTCTGTGACGTTTTCTGACTGGGCAACCACAATATCAATCTGCTCGTTTGCTACCAAGCCGGGCAAAATTTCGGCAACCTTTTGAACGCCGTAACTAGCCATAATATCGCCTATATAAAGAATATTCATTCGACTTTAGTATCTCACGCCACGCAGAAAACCACCAAAGCTTTTATGGGTACGCGGTTTGTTTCGCACCTCTTTGCCCTGTATAATTTACGGGAATGGGGTTTAAACAGTTTTAACAAATATGAACAAGAAAAAGATCTGGCACCTAGCCATAGCCTTAGTTTTATTAAACATAGCTGTTTTGGGCTACTTGGTATTACATGCCCCTGGTCGAGATGCAGAAAGTGCACGCGCAAAACATCCGTTTTTATCTGCAAGAATATTTCCTGATAACCCCAACGATATTTTGATGAATTTTGTACCGTTACGAAAAGCTCTTGAAGAAAAGTTCAATGGAATACCAGCGGACACTAAATACAGTTTTTATTTTGAATATTTGCCGAGCGGTACAAGCATACGCATAGGTGACGATAATGAGCTTGTAGCTGCATCGCTTATAAAGGTCCCCTTGGTTATGGATTTATACCGCGCAGCAGAATTGGGGCTGACCGACCTTGATAAAGAAATAACTATTACTGAAGAAGATCTCGATAATGCCTACGGTGACTTATGGAAACAAGGTGCAGGCACAAAGGTGTCATTACGCAACCTTGCACAACTAGCGCTAGCTCAGTCGGATAACACCGCAAGCCGTGCTATTTTTAACCACGTAAAATATATGCTCAAAGCAGAAGAGCAGTGTTTGGTACAACTAGACGTAGATCAAAAATTACAAGGTGGCCAAGCGGTTATTACAGCAAAGTCGTATTCTTCTATATTAAAGAGTCTTTACTTTGCCTCTTGCGCAAATAAGGCAAGCTCTAACGAAATTCTTTCTTACCTTACCCAGTCTAACGAGGTCGATCGACTAACAAAAAACTTACCGGCAGATGTAAAGGTAGCTCACAAGAACGGTGTGTATAACCAAGAGTGGTCCGAAAGTGACTGTGGCATAGTGTACGCCACGGGCAGACCGTACACCGTGTGCGTCATGATTGGTTTGCCAGAGAACGAAGCAGATGCATTTATGGCTGATGTGTCTAAAATGATTTTTGACTATATCACTTCGCAACCCTGACTCGTAGCGAGTCGATGCAGTTCCTGCGAGGCTAGTAATCGTAGCCGTCTAATTCTTTACCCCTCAACTAGTGGTATCATTGTCGGTATAGCGTTATTCTTGCCGCACTAAAGTTCAGCATGTATGCAGCTAGCCAGATAGTTGCATTGAGCTATGTCAACGAAAACGATATACTTTAAGGGAATGAGAAAGAATTTTGTGCGTCGTCATGGGCGAGTACTGTTACTGGGCCTGGTACTAGTGTTGGTAATTGCTACTGGGTTTTTTGCAGCCTCTACCTTTCGACTCCAAGAAAAGCTAACTAAAGCTGAAGCACCAGCAAAACAAACTCAAGAAAACTACCCGCTTCTAGCAAATCGTATTTTTGCCGAAAACCCCAATGATAATATTTTGAACTTTGCGCCTTTACGAAAAGAATTGCGACAATATTTTAGTGGTCTGAACCTTAACAACAGCTTTTACGCCGAGTACTTGCCTACGGGTACATCTATTAAGATCAACCAAGATAACCCCCTGGTTGGAGCGTCTTTGCTAAAAGTACCCGTAGCAATGAATCTCTTTTATGCGGCAGAAAACGGTAGTATTGATTTAGAAAGTCAAGTGAGCATGCAAGAAGGTGATGTTGATAAGCGAGCAGGTACGCTATGGCAAAAGGGCGTGGGGCATACGTTGCCAGTGAAAGACCTGGCGCGGTATGCGATAGTTGAGTCTGACAATACCGCTGTTAATATGCTTATTGGGGCGTCTTCTGGCAAATTTGACCTTTTTCAAAAGGCAATAGATGAGCTAGATGTAGACCTAACTGCTTCAAGCAATACCGAAACAACTCTTGGCGCACAGGCGTATAGCTCTATGTTAAAGTGCCTGTATCTTTCTTGCTTAAATAGTTTCGACGACTCACAACAAATACTTTCATGGATGTCTGAGTCTAGTGGCCCGCCCCGTTTACGAGCAGGGGTTCCAATGGATGTAAATGTTGCACATAAATACGGAACTTCTGGTGGCAAATCCGAAAGCGACTGCGGCATAGTATACGTACCAAAAAGACCATACATTATCTGCGTCATGCTTGAAACAGACCCAGACAGTGCAAATAAAATTATCGAAAATGTCTCTAGTAAAGTTTACAAATACGTAACTTCTGTTGAGTAAACCTTTGTTTTACATCTCAGCAATACGACAGTAGCTACCGGCACGAACGGTAACAGTAGTCGCACTCTCACTAGCGAAGCGTAGCGTTAACGTACCCGCTGTAGCACCATTGCGGAAATATGCGCTAAATAGTCCGTAGGTGTCAGCGTTTGCTGTTTGAACGCCCCCTGTTTTACCAGTGCCATTATATGCGTTAAACGACCTACCGTTAAAGGCGGTAGCGGTTGAGTTTGATGTAAACTGCCCTGCAACCAGTGTGGGTGTGGCTGGGCCATTTAGCGCTATGCCTATACCAGTATTTGTAGCGGCAGACCTGTATATTATCGAGCACTTTACTTCGTAGTTCATATTAGCAGCTACAGCAAAGTTAAGCCCCGTCACATCGGCATAACTCGTCGCCGCTCTAGTTACATCTGAAGCCACATAAGCATACCTGACCGGTTGAATTGTTGACCAGCCTGAACTTTGGTATGCCCGGTAGTCTCCGTCTGCAGTATTGTAGTACATGCCTCCAACAGTACCACTCGGGTCTCCTGTTGCAGTTTTTAGACCGAGTACAAGCAGTGTTGGCGTAGCGACCGCCGTAGAGCCACCTATGTATATTCTGTCGGCGGTTCCGTCGATAGCAAGAAATGTATCAGCCGCACCTTGGATTGTGTAGGCAGTCGCCCCCGTGCCCACTCTTTGCGTAATGGTGGTGCCTGCTGTCGTGTTGCCAACGGTAACGGCTTTAGCATTTGCGCCGGTACCGACATTTACTGCGCCAGTAGTGCCAGAGTCTAGACTGACGGCGTTGGTGGTTGCGCTAACTATACTAAGTGCCCCGTTTGCCGTTAAGCTCGTGGATGTGCCCAGGCTAATTGTGCCCGTGCCAGACTGCAGAGTTAACTGTCCTGCACTGGTGCTTAAGGTGCTAGCTGCGTTACCGGTAATGTTAAGTGCCTGACTGCCGGCAGATTGTATGGTTGCGGTAGATGCTGCGCTAAAGGCTAGCGAAGAACCTCCAGTAATGCTGCCACTAACGTTGATGTTGCCTGTTTGTTGAGCCCCTGGTGAAAGTTGTACGTATCCACTGCTTGCTATGCCGCCAAGCCTGTCAGAGTTAAATGCATAAGGCGCTGCAGTAAACTGTATACGCGGTGTCATTTCGGCATCGGCACCAACTTTTACCCCAAGGTAGGTCGAAGCCGAGTTAAAGTCTACGCTACCTGGTAAGCTGGTTACACTACCGAGTGAAACCTGAAAAATGCCATCTGCAACGGCTACGGTGGGCTGTGTTTCCGTCCAGACCGCTGCACCGCCTGACGCAACAGTGTAAATACTAAAGACTATTGAGTAGTTGCCATTTGTAACGTTCGTACCGTCTGGGTTGGTTAATTTACCCTGAAAGTTAATTTGAGGATTTATGGCAGCTTCGGTGTGAACGGGCGCAAGAAAAACGGCAAAAAATCCGCCTATAGCGAAAAATGCCGCTAACAGTATCCGTTTCACAAGTTTCTCTGTCATGGTTACAGATATCATTGTACGCTCAAATCAGATAACGCTCAAGCTTTATGAGCATTGTCACTGAAGTTATTTTGTTTTAGTGGTTTTGCTTTTTTTTGGTTGGTTTTTTTGTGGCTTTTTGTGACTTTTTTGTGCTTTTGGCGGTAGTCTTTTTGGCTTGTTTAGGAGATACCTTTGGCGCTACAACTCTTTGTTCATCGGGTTCTGGCTTTGCAATAGATTCTTCGGCAAAGGTGATTGATATAGACCTCGCGGCTAGACCAGGGGCGGGCTGTTTTGGTGGTAGTCTCAGAGGTTCTGGTTCTGGTTGAGGTTGAGGTTGAGGTTGTGATGGTTGTGGTAACTCAGCGGTTTGTTCCATCATTTCGACAACTTTACGCTCTAAGTCGTTCTCTGCACTCTGTGGTTCAACTAACAGTTCTGCCGATGCGACTTGTTGTGTTGATGGCGATGCGACTGAGCCGCTTGTTTGCTGTGTCATAGCTTCTGGTGTTTCATTTGAAGATGATTCATGCTTCTTGCGCCTAAATGGTGTGACTAGGCGATATGTTACTTTTTTTACGGTCCGTAGCAACGTGCGACGCCACACAAATAGCGAAACGCTAAGTACTAAAACTGTAGCAATCGGGATCAACGGGACATGCCAGAAAGTGCTTTCACTGGTGAGCTGTATGTCTGAGCCATCGATACGATAGACAACAATAG
>JBATPG010000046.1:0-9099 GCA_049291335.1 Saccharimonadales bacterium (SeqCode)
GTAAAATAATGGTAGCGTCTATTTGGCCTCGGTTCATTTTTTCTTTGGCTGCGTCTAGGCTTGTAACTTCTTCGTCTACGTCAAACACTTTGTTGGTAGAAATTTGCTTTTCTAACTGTTTGGCAAATTCGCTTTTCGACTCGTTTAGTACACCTACTTTAAACGAAATGCTAGTGTCGTTGTTAAAGACAGACCCAAAAATAAGCAGGAAAATAAGTGGAAACAAAAACACGAAAAATATGGCAACTTTGTCTCTAAACAAACGCTTGACGTCTATTTTAACAAAGGTGGTAATGGGTAGTAATGATCGTTTAAACTGTTCCATGGCTAGTCTCGTAGCTCCTTGCCTGTCAGGTCTATAAATACGTCTTCTAGATTTGCCTGTTCGACATGTTGCTTCTTAGTAAAGCCTTTTTTAATAAGCGCTTGGACAAGGTTTTTTGGTGTGTCGAGGGCAATGATTTTGCCGTTGTCCATGACTGCAACACGGTCACAAAGTAGTTCTGCCTCGTCCATATAGTGGGTGGTTAGTATAACGGTGACTCCCCTGTCTCGAACTTCACGAACTAGGTCCCATAGGTTGCGCCTGGCTTGCGGGTCAAGACCAGTGGTAGGCTCGTCTAAGAAAAACACCTTAGGACCGTGTACCAGTGCCGTAGCAATAGAAAAACGCTGTCGTTGCCCACCAGAAAGCTGTTCTGGGTAGCTGTTGGCTTTTTGCTCTAGGTCAACATCTTTTAAAAACTGCATAGCGTCGACTTTTTCACCGTAGGCTGCCGCAAAAAACTCTATAAGTTCAACCAGTTTGGTTTTTTCTTCAAAACTAGGGGTTTGTGGCTGTACGCCTATAAGACCTTTTATTTGGTCGGGGTGTGACGCAACATCTATGCCGTCGAGGGTGGCCGAGCCGCCATCGATAGGCCGCATGGTCTCGAGCATTTCAAGTGTAGTCGTTTTGCCGGCACCGTTTGGCCCGAGTATGCCAAAAATTTCTCCACGGTACACCTGAAAAGATATACCATCTACCACTGCTTTGTCGTCATACCGTTTGGTTATGTTATTAACTTCGATGATTACATCTTTTTTAGCCATAGAATTACTGTAGCGCTTTACGGCATTGCTAGCAACCGCCTCCAAATAAAAAGTACCCGGCCAAAACCGGGTACTTTTACGCTGTTACAAGTAACTAAGCGCGCTTTACAGTCAAAAAGCCGTTTCGTGGGTTTTCGTTTACCACGAAACCGTCTGGTAGGTCACTAGCTTCTGGTCGCTCGTCTTTAGAAAAGTAGTAAATAGTTTGTTCTTTACCGCCGCGTAGGACAACATTCTTTGAGTTAAGGTAGTATGTTACCCCTTTTGAATTCGTGTGCTTGTATGCCATCTTGTATGCATCTCCCTCTGTAACGTTAAGTTAGTACCCCTAACATACATCTGTTGAGAATTGTTTGTCAACAGTTTATCTTACAACCTGTGGAAGAAAATACCTCTGTAGAAGCAATAATGCATAAATAATTGTTGCAGTAATTGCACCAGATGTATTACACTTATGGTTGAATAATATCAAGATTAAAAGGTGGTAAAGATGGACTTTCGTCAGGCATCTCAAGTTTCAAACAATCGAGCAGAATCAACAACGCAACCAACCGTTGCAGGTGAACCAAGTGGAAATGGTAGTTTTAAAAGTTTTGTAAAAGGTAAGGGCAAGGGCCACAAAAGCTGGGCACTACTAACCGTTCTAAAGGTTATAGTACTAGTCGGTGCAGCATTACTACTACTAGCAACTACACTCGCTGTAGTACGTGGCAATGGTTCAAGCGAAAAGAGCCTAGTTGCAACCTCAAACTACCAGGCAGTATTCTTAAACAACGGTCAGGTATACTTCGGTAAAGTACAAGAGGTAAACACACGCTTTATTAACCTTACAGACGTCTACTACCTAACACAGTCAACAAGTGGCGAAGGCCAAGCTACTGGTGACTACACACTCGTAAAACTAGGTTGTCAGCAGATTCACTACCCTGAAGACCAAATGGTTATTACCCGCGAACAAGTTACCTTCTGGGAAAACCTTAACGCAAACGGTAAAGTTACCAAGAGTATTGCTGACTTTAAGAAGCAATACCCTAACGGACCTAACTGTGACGAGCAGACAAGCCAAACTCCAGCAACTGGCACACCAAGTCAGTCAAGCAATAACGCTGGTGCAAACACTCAGACAAACAACAGTACTAACACAGGCACACGAACAGGCGACAATAACTAGTACTACTTAGTTACTAAGCAAAGTTCTCAAGCAGTAAAACCCCTCACCCGAGGGGTTTTACTATTACCTAGAATGTCACTCTTTTACTTCATATTTGATAAGATGATTAAGCATGGATAAAAAACATAAAACTAAAGTCGAAAAACTATCACAACAAGTAAGGGGTTTTTATGCCCAGCAAAAACCTTTTCGTGTTTTTCATGGCAGTACAAATTCTACGCGGATTCTCGAATTTAAACGTGATGAATTAGTTGATACTAGTGACCTTCTGACACTTATCAAGCTAGACCGAGTACATAAAACTGTCATCGTTGAGTCCAATATGCCAATGGACACGCTTGTACGAACTACATTAAAGCACGGTCTCGTCCCACCTGTTGTTCCGGAGTTCCCGGGCATTACAGTTGGTGGTGCCATACAAGGGGGCGCTGGCGAAAGTAGCTCGTTTAAATGGGGCTTTTTTAGTCAAACAGTAAACTGGTTTGAAATGATTCTTCCTGATGGAGACGTTGTGACGTGTTCGCCAAGCAGCCATAGTGACTTATTTTATGGCTCTGCTGGGTCTATGGGCACTCTGGGCATTATTACTGCGGTAGAGATACAACTCGTTGAGGCAAAGCCATATGTGGAACTAACTTTTACGCCCGTACATAGCTTTGGCACTGCGATGAAGACCCTGGTCGAAGCTACAAAAAAATCTCATGATTTCGTCGACGCAATAATGTTTAGCCAGGAACTTGGAGTTATTATTACAGGTAGCTTTACCCAAAAGAAGAAAGGCCCACTGCGCAGGTTTAGCCGAGCTCATGATGAATGGTTTTACTTACATGCCGAAAACATCACATCGAGAAAAGTAGGTCACACAGAGACTGTTCCCATAAAGGACTATCTTTTCAGGTTCGATAGAGGTGCCTTTTGGGTTGGCAGATTCGCCTTTGAAAGGTTTGGCATTCCTTATAACCGTGTCTCACGTTTTATCCTTAACCCCTTGCTTCATACCAGAGAGTTATATAAAGCGCTGCAAGAAAGTGGTGCGTCGCAAGAACACATTGTTCAAGATTTAACTGTACCTGTTGATAAATCGGTAGATTTTCTACAGTATATAGACTCTACGATGTCTATATACCCACTCTGGCTATGCCCTGTGAAGCCCGCACCTAAATCACCCCTGCTATGCAACGGCTTAGCTACGACCATGACAATCAATGTTGGAATATGGGGGCCAAGAATGGAAAATCACAAAGCTTTCGTAGACGCGAATAAGCAACTAGAAAATAAGTTGTACGAATACAACGGCAAGAAGTGGCTGTATGCTCATGCCTATTACACTGAAGATGAGTTTTGGAAGATTTATGATAAAAACTGGTACGATATTCTTCGAATCAAGTATAAGGCCGACTATTTGCCAAGTATTTATGAAAAAACGCATGTGCATAAAACATACGCTATCAATGCAAGAAGAGGCCTGTTAAATACAATGTTTGGTAGAGCAAAATTACGAGTAAATAAGTAGTTTAGCGGTGCTGTGTACTAAAACAGGATTTTCTTGAGGACCCATCGGTAAACAGCGGTAGCGATAAAGAGTATAAATGCGAGAATTGCGAAAACGAGTGTCCAGCCTGCTGTGTCTGGTGACCACTTAGCAGAGGTAAAGTCGAACTTGTACAAACCATCTGGTATGGTGCCTAGCTGCACGCCACGAGCAGCCGTAAAAGATTCTATGCACGAAATAACATCTGGTGCACTCATTTCTGCTGACTGAGCCTCACAGTACTGCTGAGCCTGAAAGTACACATCGCTTCTACCTGGCCCTAAAGAAACTTGCTGCGCAACTTGCGCCCTTTCGTAAGCGTACTTCAGCTGTATGGGTGGGTGTACTGCATTAGAGCCAGAGGTAAGGCTGGTGTTCATGTGAGCATACACGTGTTCACGCAGGTTCTTTATGGCGCCTTCGACGTCTCCGTTGTTTTTGTCTGCCTCGTACACGGCGTCACGTAAAACAATCATCTGCTCGTTGTTTGCGCGCAACGCGTTAAGGCTAATCGCCCCAAAAATAAGGCCAATGATTAGGAAATACCAGGGGTGTACATGGCGTATGTATCGCCAAACATGGTGCAAGTGCCGTTTATTCATTCTGCTTATGATTATAGCAAGAATTTATAGAGTCGGTGGCTCAGAATATTGGGTTAAAAGTTCTTGAGTAATCAGTCTAACGGTATCGGGCATTTGCGTTAGTTGTTCAACGGTTGTTTCACGACCTACTCTACGGCCAACAAAGTAATTTCCTCTGGCCTCAGGTCCCCAGGCTATGCACATATTTGGGAACAGCGCTAACTCATCAACCATAATTGCCGGCAATTCTTTGCTTTCATTAACGTACACGAACCTGTCCTCACCAAAAAGCGTCACATTGAAATGCTCTCGCCTTCCAGGTTCAGGCCTTTCGATTTCGGGGTTTTTGGGTGGGGCTGTCATAGAAAACTCCTTAGGTTCATGGGTATTGGCGACTATACTCCCGCTCACCTATGCCGTCAATGAACCGGCATTTGGTACACTTATAGCATGCATATTTTCTTCTCTGGTATTGGTGGCACCGGTATTGGACCGCTCGCACTTGTGGCAAAGCAGGCAGGGTACACAGTGTCTGGTTCTGACAAACAAGATTCATTGTACATAGACTACCTGCGCAAACACGACATACATGACATTGCTATTGGGCAAAGCTACGAAGCGATTGCGGCCGCACATCGGCAAGAACCCATTGACTGGTATGTGTACTCCTCGGCTGTCGGCATAGAACAACCAAATGCACCAGAATTTACCTTTTGCCGTGAAAATGGCATTCGCATGAGCAAACGCGACGAGCTGTTGAACGAAATTATAACAGAGAAAAACCTTAAACTTCTGGCCATAGCTGGTACGCATGGCAAAACGACTACTACCGCCATGGCTATATGGCTCGCCAAGCAGCTAAAAATGCCAATTGGCTACATACTCCCCGCCAAAAGTAGTTTTGCAGATATGGGTGGCCTAGATGCCGGTGCAGAATATTTTATTTACGAATGTGACGAATTTGATCGTAATTTTTTACACTACAACCCAGAAATAAGCGTAATTACGGGCATAGACTGGGACCACCCAGACATATACCCCACCCGCGAAGACTACAACCAAGCTTTTCGAGACTTTTTGGGCCAAAGTAGCACAAGTATTGTTTGGCAAAGTGATACAGAACGACTTGGCGGGACTGCGAGCGAACAAGACACCCTACTCCTAGACGCCGACGAGAGAATTGCAAAAATTACTCTTGCAGGAGAAGTAAACAGGCGAAATGCCTGGCAAGTTGCGCATGCTTTTGCGCAGATGACTGATAAACCTGTTGCTGAATTACTCCCCTTGCTTGAGGCGTTCCCAGGGGTTGCACGTAGATTTGAAAAGTTAGCGCCAGGGCTTTACAGCGACTACGCACACACGCCACCTAAAATTCGCGGGGCTTTGCAGCTTGGGCACGAAGTAGCCGGGGAAAATTTGGTTGTAGTGTACGAAGGCCTCCACAACACACGGCAACACTTTATTACAGACGAACTCAAAGATTTGTTTAGCGATGTTAAACAGCTCTACATAGTGCCCTCTTACCGTGCACGCGAAGACGAAAACCTTGAAGATTTAACACCCGCAAAATTGCGTGAGCTTATGAGCGAACAGACGCAAGCGCATACTACTGCCTCTTTACTAAACGACGAGCTCAAGCTAGCAATTCAAAACCACCTAAACGTCGGTGACACTGTGCTTTGCCTAACTGCAGGCGGTGGTGGCAGCCTAGACGAATGGCTCCGCACTGTTGTAAAAGATATTTGAGCCTCGTGTAACTTATGATATGCTCAGACCATAGCGTAAGCATAAACAGAAAAGAGAATACACATGTTAAAACTAAATAACAAAGGGTTTGGCCTTCATATAATACTGCCCATTTTAGCCCTACTCGCCGTTGGCTCAATTGGTGCATATATGACCTTTAAGAGTAGTGCGGCTGTACCACCAGAGGGCTGGAAGACTGTCAAAACAAGAACGGGTCCTTGGACGTATAGCGTAGGCTCGGGACCGAGATATAATGATTTTACGGTTAGCGGTAATGGCTCTATACGGTATCGTTTTTGTGCCGTTATTAAATTTTCAAGCTACTCAGATAATCGCATAGACTTATTCGTAACACCAAGTAATATAGATTGGACACGCCCAACCATAGGAACTAGTTACAAAACGGTATGTACGACATCTGAAAGGCTTTCAAGTGGCTCGCATTATCCAAATATTCAAGATCGAAGAACACATCTTAACAAATACACTGTGTCTAAGATTTATTGGCAGAGATATTACTAGCGAATAATTGTCCTGCAAAATAGAGAGTAGCTACCCGCTACTCTCTATTTTTGAGTTGTGTTGTTACAAAACAACGACAGCGATGACTATGAGAATAACGACGAGCACCACCGATTAAATTGCAGCGCTCGTTGGGGTGGTTGTCGGTGACATAAATGGAGCAGTGGCTCGGCAATGTTGTAAAAGACATTTCAACCTAGTGGAATCTGTGGTATTCTCTAGACATAGCGTAAGCATTAACAAAAGGAATACACATGTTAAAACTAAATAACAAAGGGTTCAGCTTTCATATAGTACTACCCATTTTAGCCCTACTAGCAGTCGGTTCTATTGGTGCATATATGACGTTTAGGAGTAGTGCTGCTGTACCGAAAGAGGGCTGGACCACTATAAAAACCGTAACAGGCACTTGGAACATGTCCCCTGAAAAGCATGTAAACATCACCAGCGCATCAATTAAAGCCGTACCAGGTGTTAAATACCGCCTATGTGCTGTCATGCGCAACTCTATTGGAAACAGTACGGCGAAACTATTCACATACCCTACTACGGCTGGCGTAACAAACTACGGCACATGGATCGATGGAGTTAGCACAACTTACCGCACAAGATGCTCTCAATCATGGGGCCTTAAAGGCTACACTTATTATGCGTCTCCAGGAAATTCAACCAAAGGCATTTTAACAGTTACAAAAGTATACTGGCAGAGATACTACTAGTAGGTACTAGTTTTGCAAAAACAGAGAGTAGTCAGCACTACTCTCTGTTTTTTATGCCATTACAAGATAACTACAGCGATGACTACGAGAATAATGACGAGCATAACCGACCAGATAGCGGTGCCCAGTGGTGTGGTTGGTGGGGATGCTACAGCACGAACAACACGCTGAGGGGTGCTTACCGTAGATACAGTACTTGGTGGTAGCTGTTGACCAACACTGGCAGGCGGAGCGCTCGCAAGTGTGCTGCCTGCGAACATAGTTGGCGAGGCTTGCTGGCTTTTTTGGTCAGGGGTGTTGGATTGCTTGGGCTTAGTGTCGTCGTCGTGGTCGTCATCTGCGCGAACCTCGTGAGCTCGCTCGCGGTAGTACTCTGCACCGTACTCAAAGGACGAGTTTTCTACAGGGTTCCCCTGGGCGTCTACTTCTACATTTAACCACGCGCTACTTTCGATATGGTGTCCTGGTGGTAACTCTATAACTTCCTGTACAGAGACAGGTTTACCCCGCTCTGCGCTTGCTACTGCCTGCGTACCGCCTAAAGCCTCGGCTTGTGCTGCCACAACGGCCGGCGCAGACGCTTCAGCCTTTTCTTGGTAGCGTTGTTCGTATGCTTCACGAAGTTCTTTTACCATCGCTTCTCGTTTTTGCTCATATGTTAGGTTTTCGAGATCTTTTTCGTGTGCTTTCTCTTTTTTGGTAAAGTCTTTTTCCATTTTGCGTTCGCGTCGCTTGTGCCTAAAGTGTTCTATACCGCCACCAAGCAACATACCTGCTAGCACACCTTCTCGCCTGCCACGCGTTCTTGCATAGTACTCTGCGTCGTCAATAGCTTCTTGGGCATTTGGTGCAATATTTGCTGCTGCGGCGTTGGTTGAAGGCACGTTAAGCGCGTTAGGGTTTGACGCTGTGCTTGCATGGGCTGTGGCCTGTTGTGCTGCGGGTATTGTCGGTATTTGAGCAGTTCGACTGCTAGTTGAGTTAGACGGCGTTGGTACAGGGCTAGGTGGCACTACAGTCGGTCGCCCCGACGACGTCGGTACCGGTCTAGAGTACACCGTGGTGGGACTAGTGTCTTCTGTATCGTCTTCTACATTAGCTTCTACAGTGGCTGGCATATCTACAGCTTCTGCTACGGAATTATCTGCCTCTTCTGGGGCCTCTTCGAGTACTTCAGAAGACTGCTCGGCCACCTCTTCGGCCTGAGGCGTGTCGAGATTCTCAACGTTTGTGGCTACTGCGCTCTCTTGTGCAACAGGGTCTATGGAGGCCTCTGGTCCATATGGCTCTTGGTGTGCAGCCTCGGGTGTTTGTGCCACCGCAGGTTGCTCGGCGGTGGGGGCTTCTACTGCTTGTTCTTTTTTAGAAAAACTAAGCTCTGCCAGCAAGCGGTCGAGGCCTTCAGATTTTTTCGGCGTTTCTTTGCTGGCACTTGTTTCAGAAGATTTTAGTACAGAGGCGCCAAAAATTGAGGCTTTCTTTTCGGATTTACTAGAGCTTTTTTTCTCTAGTCCTTCACTTTCATCGTCGTCTGATTCGGCTGAAAAGTTTACATACTCTGCCATATAATACTATTTTACCACATTATGTCAATATGTGCAACATTTGCTAGCTGAATTCTAGTTCCAAATGCAACACTACCACTTTGCCTCAAAGACTTCTGCTGGTGTCCGGTAGCCTAGTCGTTTCCTTGGTCTAGTATTTAGCAGCTGGACCGCCAGGTCAAGCTGCGCTTGG
>JBATPG010000047.1:0-11319 GCA_049291335.1 Saccharimonadales bacterium (SeqCode)
TAACTGCTCCAACTACTGTTACAGCTGCAGCTGCTACAGTTACCAACGCCGCTACGGTTACGACCATTCAGTACGTACCCGGTACCATCTGTCTCGGGACTACAGGTAACGCAACAAGTACTAACGCAAGCTCTAAGCAGTTTACAATTCTGTACGCCACCGAAAGCTCTACTGGTGCTGCCGTACCACAGTGTCAAGCCTCATAAAGAGATACGGTCAATATACTTTTAGATACACAGATGTGGGCCTAGAATACAGCGATGTGATAATATAGCGGTAATGGTTACCGCTATATTATTTTTGTTTGGTGTTATTTTTGGAAGCTTTATAAACGCGCTTGTCTGGCGGCTGCGAAAGCTTGAAACTGCAAAGGGGAAGGCTGTTAGTGCCAAATACTCCATAAGTCGCGGCAGAAGCATGTGCGTACACTGCAAGCACGAGCTTGCGGCAAAAGATCTTGTACCATTGTTCAGCTGGCTGGCTCTAAGGGGCAAATGTCGCTACTGCAAAAAGCATATATCTAGACAGTACCCAACAGTAGAGCTAGTAACTGGTGTTTTATTTGCCATGTCATATGCGTTCTGGCAATTTCCTATAGATAGCATAGCGAGTATTGGAGTGCTAGTGGTATGGTTGGCCGCTCTTGTCTTACTAATTGCCCTAGCGATATATGACATACATTGGTATGAATTGCCAGACAGACTCGTGTTTCCACTTATTGGGCTTGCGCTAGTCTTTGCGAGCTTGTCTATGTATGCGCAGAGTGACCTTACCGTACTTGTTCAGTCACTATTTGGCTCAGCCCTTATCTTTAGCATATTTTGGGTCTTGTTTCAGGTGTCTAAGGGTGAATGGATTGGTGGCGGTGACGTTAAGATCGCTTTTGCTCTTGGCGCGTTCGCGGGTGGTGCTACAGAGTCACTTCTAGTTATTTTTATAGCATCACTGCTTGGGACGTTACTAGCAGTACCCAGCCTGCTAAAGGCCGGTGCCATAAAAGGGGTAAAAATACCTTTTGGCCCGTATTTAATAACAGCAACAATTCTTGTGGTTTTGTTTGGTGATTCGGTCATTTCTTGGTATCAAAATCTGTTTGCTTTATCATAAAACGCTTATGCTATACTTGAGATATGAATAGGGGTGGTAACATATCGCCAACAGCTGGTTTTACCATAGTGGAAACACTGATTGTTTTGGCTGTCACAAGTACGCTAATAATAAGTGCCATGGCCGCTATGAGTGGACGCCAGGCTCGAACAGAATTTCAGATTGGTCGCGAGGCTATTGTACGAGATTTTCAAAGTTTGATATCTCAGATAGAGAGTGGCAGGTACAAGTCTGCAAATACCTTTAGCTGTACTAGAGTTAACTTTTTTGGTGCATACCCTTCATTTACCGAACCAGCAGCGGTAGAACAAGGTACAAACGAAGGCTGTGTATTCTTGGGAAACGCATTAATATTTGGTAGAGATACAGCATCGTATCGAACCTATGTGATAGCCGGAGCGGGGTCGGAAGACAACTCGCCCTATGCAGTCAGCACCATTGCAAGGTCACACCCTGCTTCTCCAGAGACTAGCCGCGCAGATAAAAAATTCCCCAACGGGTTTACCTATGCCGGGGCCCGATATGTTAACTCAGATGGTAGCTACACAACGACCCTTACTTCTACTGACCTCACAGCGGTGCGACTCATGGTAGATTTACAGGGTAATGATCTGACATCTGGAAAGCTTGCGGGGTCACAGCGCGTCGCTGTGCATAATAGTATGAACGGTACGTCACCATTTAACGTATGGTCAGATACGTGGACTATAAAAGATGCAAACCCCGTTGAGCAGCCTAAAAAAGCCTTTGAACTTTGCCTGGCTAGTAGTGGGCTAGATCAGTCTGTAATTGTTACTATTGGCACTGGCGGCAGTAACAAGGTGTCTTCAACTGTTATGAGCGGGAGGACCTGCGGATGGTAACACAGCGCAATAAAAGGACGGTGAGTCCTCTGGGGTCTGCCGGTGACACTATTGTCGAGGTGCTAATCGCTATTGCTATAGTTAGTCTGACCTTAACTTCGGCTTATGCTTTAACTAGGCGTAACACTCTCGCCAGCCAACAAACACAAGAACAATCAACAGCCCTCAAGCTAGTAGAACGGCAAACTGAATTATTGCTCGCAAATAGCACGGCACCAACTGTACTGGGCTGCTTTAACGAAACTGGTGTGTATGTTGTGTTGCCAAGCGCAGAGTGCTCAATGAACTTCAGTGGCTTACAATACGATGACACGGTTGACGGAGGCGCAAAATACAACCTTAGTGTTAACCCGACAGCTAACGGGAGCTACGTGGTAAACGCACAGTGGTCAACGCTTTCTGGGCCAACTGCAGATGTCTCTACATACGTCAGAAGGGCAGAATAAGCATGTCCAGCCCGGAACCTAAGTCAAGAATTCTTCGTAGCAACTCGTTTGGGTTCACCATTATTGAGCTGATGATTGCAACACTTGTGTTCTCTATCGTTCTGTTAGTTGTTACTGCCGGGATAGTGCAGTTTAGCAAGGCGTACTACAAGGGTGCAATTACTGCTAAGACGCAAGATACAACCAGGTCTATCATTGACTCGGTCTCGCAATCGATACAATTTGGGGTCTCCTCTCCACAGGGGAGTCCAGAGTCGAATGGTACGTCGATAAGTTATTTATGTGCGGGTGGAAATAAGTTTATATTCACTCCCGGCGTGCAGTACAAAACTGGCCCCCCAGAATATACAAATGCTGGTGTTTACATGGTTCCTTCTATAGGCATATGTGAAGGCCCAACTGTAACTTTGCCCTCCGATGGCAAGCAACTGCTTAACGAATATATGCGCGTGACCGACCTGACACTTACCGGAGTAAGTGATACATTATATACAATTGCCGTTACAGTAGCTTACGGTGACAACGACTTGTTTTGTGATAGGCGTGACGATGCTACGTGCAACGTTACCTCCCCAGTTTTATCAGACACAGCATTGGCTGATCTTGGGTCGAACATTCGCTGTCGGCAACTAAGTGGCTCAGAATTTTGCGCAGTATCAAGTCTAAGCACAACCGTAAGAAAGCGAATACAATAATGAGAACAAGAAAATACACCAGTAGCACAAAATTTACACCCAACAATCAGGCAGGTCTTGTTTCTTTCTTCGTAACAATAATACTTATGATGGTCATTACACTCATAATGGTTGGCTTTACTCAGCTTGCTGTGCGAAATCGCGAAGATGCTTTAGATAAGCAACTTAGCACTCAGGCTTTTTATGCGGCAGAAACGGGCATTAATGACACGGTAAAAAAACTACGGGAATTTTATATAGCTAATGCTTCGACCCCTAATTATATACCGCCCAAGAAAGAGACCTGCAAGGACCCAAGTGTCTATGATTTGTCTGCTGCAGATAAGAAATTAACAACCGATGATGCTGTTAAATATACGTGTGTTCTTGTTACCCCAAACTCTGAATGGATACAAACATCTGCCGGCACGAATGAATCAAAAGTGGTGCTCATTGAGCCTGTAGACAGCAACGGCAATACAACCGACCTACGAGACCTTAACTTTACCTGGAAGAAAACAACAACAGGTAGCTATACTGACTGTCCAGCATCTGGAAGTGCATATGTGCCAGATCTCGGCACATGTCCGTACGGTCTGCTGAGGGTCGACTTATATAAAGACGTCGGTGCTGTGACGCCTGATACTATGCGCAATACCGTTAAGAGTTTTTATTTTATGCCGACGTCTGCGAATGTATTGTGGACCACCGCGAGTGCTGGAGATGATCCTGTGTATCGTGCTGGTTCAAATTGTACTGAGGTAGAATGTACCGCTCATGTGATTTTTGACGAACCCGAGCCTGCCCCAGGAACGAGAACTATATATTACGCTCGTATCAGTTCTATATACCGCGACATCGATAAGGTTACAATTACGGGTCGTCAACTTGTGCCTGGCTGGGGCATCTTTGCTTTTTCGTTTAGAGGGCAAACCCTAATAGATGTTACAGGTAAAGCATATGACGTCACGCGACGTGTTCAAGCCCAGGTTGCAACTGAGCAGTTTAACACTAGCTTTACCCCAAGCGCTGCAATACATTCTGGTGGTGATTTCTGCAAACGATTTGTTGTGTTCCCTGGCTATACCGAAGATAGGTGCGTGAACTAAAACCGCTATTTGTGGTGAAACTTTTCATGCACAGCTTTAAGGTGTGGGTCGGTAACATGCGTATAAATCTGAGTAGTTGATATGTTACTGTGGCCCAGCATAGCTTGCACGCTACGCAGGTCTGCGCCATTCATTAGTAGGTTAGTTGCAAAAGAATGTCGTAACGTATGCGGGCTAACGTGTTTCGTTATGCCAGCAGCTAGTGCGTAGTGCGCAACAAGTCGCTGCACACTACGAGCAGTCAAACGGTGGAAGTTGCCTGTGGTATCAACTGCCTTACGACCACCGTAGCGTATGAAGAGGGGCTTTGTAGTGTCTTTGCGGCTGTCTAGGTACTTGGTGACCCATTCAGCTGCTTCAGAGCTGATAAAGATTGGGCGGTCTTTTTGGCCTTTGCCACGTACCATAAATTCTCGCCTGGTTAGGTTAATGTGGTCTCTGTTAAGGCCCACCAGTTCAGACACACGTAGACCAGAGCTAAACAACAGTTCTAGTATGGCTCTGTCACGCAAACCAGCCTCTGTTGTAACATCGGGGCAGGCAAACATGCGCCCGAGTTCTTCTTCGTTTAAAAACGTTACCTGTGCTCGTTTCGTGCGTGCTAGCTCGACTTTATCTGGTGACATGCATTCATGTCCCCGCTTATTGCAAAACTTTAAAAAACTACGCAGGGCAATAAGGTGGTAGTTTTGTGTAGATTTTTGCAGCTCGTCGTTAACATTGGTCCCGAGCCGGTTTAGCCACAGGCGCCACTTGCGTATAAGCTCTTGGTCGATGTCTGTAACGGTAATGTCACCGGCGTAATCGCTAAGGCGAGTGAGGTAATGGTCGTAGTTGGCTATGGTTTTTTGAGACCTGTTTTGTTCAATTTCTAAGTATTCAAGAAAATCTGTTTTAGCGTGAGTAAATTTCATATGCGTACTACGTATTGTACCATTGCCGTTAGCGAAATGCGCCACTATAAATACTCATTTGTATCTGTTATACTATAGAAAAATGAAAGGAATGTAATGGAAAAAACACTTATTGTTTTTAAGCCTGACGCAGTCATGCGGGGCATAGTAGGTGAGGTTATCACACGCTTTGAGCGTGCTGGACTAAAAATTGTAGGCGTAAAAATGGTCAATCCAGACTACAAACACTTTTTTGATCACTACGAAGGTATTGGCACCCTAAAGACTCGCAAGGGTGAAGAAATTTTCGAGAGCCAACTCGCGACCATGCAAATGGGACCAGTTTTAGCTATGGTGCTCGAAGGTGTCGAGGCAGTAGATTTTGTTCGCAAGATGGTTGGCAGTACCGAGCCTAAGAGTGCGCTACCTGGCACTATACGTGGCGATTACGCCCACGTTAACTATGGTCAGCCAGCCGAAGCGGGTATGGGTGTACCAAACATTGTGCACGCATCTGCCACTAGTCAAGAAGCCGAGCAGGAAATTGCGCACTGGTTTGCAGACAGCGAACTCTACGAGTACGAAGCGGTCCACGAAAAGTTTACTCAACCAAAGAAAAAGTAATAGACTGTAACCAGAGAGCACAAGTTTTGTGCTCTACTACGTCCCCATAGTTCAATGGATAGAATACTTCCGTCCTAAGGAATAGATCTGCGTTCGAGTCGCGGTGGGGATACCACATACATCACATGAGACAATTTTTAGAACAAATCCTTTCAGAGGCATCTGAAATAGCCAAAAACTACCATGGTCATGTTTCTGCCGAGGTAAAAACAGGTGACAATAACCAGGTTTTAACAGAGGCAGATATTGAAATAGGCAAGCACCTTGTTGCTAAGATCCAAGAGGTGTACCCCGACATAAACATCATTGACGAAGAAGCGGGCGTCATAGACAAGGGCTCTAACATCACGGCGGTTATTGACCCAATAGACGGCACCAGCAACTTTGCTAATGGCTTGCCACACTTTGGCATTATGGTTGGCGTATTGGAAGATGGCAGACCAGTTGCTGGCGCAGCTGCCTTGCCAGCTATGGGGTTGCTGTATAGTGCCGCAAAAGGTGAGGGCGCGTTTTGCAATGGCAAACAAGTGAGGGTTAGCGTAGAAACTGAGCTACTAAACTCGCTTGTTGCATACGGTATAGATGGGCACCAAGAAAACCCTAGCATGACGTTTAAAGAAACACAGATGCTTGCTGGCATCGTGCTGGCTATTCGTAATTTACGCAGTAGTAATAGTGTGTATGACATGGCGATGGTGGCGTCGGGTGAATACGGCGGCTTTTTAAACCAAACAACCAAAATTTGGGACAACGTAGCTATGGAAATAATTATTCAGGAAGCCGGCGGACTATACACAGACTTCTGGGGTGAACAAATCGATTACAGTAACGGCCTAGCTAACCCAGAGGCAAACTACACTGTTTGCGCAGCCTCGCCAGCGCTACATCAACAGCTACAGACAATCATCCATCAGCGCTAAATCTGATACAATACGCTTATGGCAAAAAAACCAAAAGTTACCAATAACGGCCAGCCTCGCTACTTCGAAGACCAGTACGACGACGAAGAAGTGCTGTATGTTTTTCGTAAACACCCCGTTGTTATGCGAAAAGGGCTTGTGTTTGCGTCTTTTGGCTTGCTAGTAGGGCCACTATACACCCTGATCCTTACCTATGCTCAGCCCATGAACCCGCCTAGCATGAACTTTTTCTATGCTAGTTTTGTCGTCAGCATAGCAATATCGGCACTAATTATGTTTCCGTACTGGATGGGGTGGCATTTTAGCGTCTATATTTTGACCACGCAGCGCTTTATACAGATTTCTCAGAAAGGCTTTTTTAACCGTAAAGTGGCCGATGTACCCCTAAAACTTGTTCAGTCCATTAACTACGAAGTAAAAGGAGTCGAGCAGACTCTGCTAGGATTTGGTACAATAATAATGCAAACGTTCATTGGGGACACCAAGTTGCACTACATTCACCACCCAGCTAAGGTGCAACGAACTATTGTAGAATTTATGAGAAAAGAAGGGATATCACCCGAGTTTATCGCAAGTAACTCTCGGCTAAAAGAACATGCAGATAAAGAAGCGCAAAACCAGTTTACTGAAGGATAACAAAGGCCAATCTTCGATTGACCGCGTTAAGACAGTGCTACCGCCTGTGCCAGAGCGTTTTAAAAGGCAATCGTTGCAGAGTAAAACAGAAGAAAGCCTTCGTGACGTGCCTAAAATTACCAACGAAACAGTAGCAGAACACCGCGAAAATGTGTTGCGTGGCGCACGCAAGTTTAAATACCCACTAGAGCACTCTAAGCACATGATTGTTAAAATATCGGCCACACTACTAGGGTTGGCTTTTGTGACGTTCTTTATATACAGCATGCTTAGTTTGTACAAGTTCCAGACTACTTCAGAGTTTATGTACCGCGTTACGCAGGTTGTGCCGTTCCCAGTTGGGAAGGCCGGTGGAGACTACGTAGCGTACGAAAACTACCTTTTTGAGCTACGACGCTACATGCACTACTACGAATCACAGCAAAAGGTAGACTTTGGTACTGAATCGGGCGAACGACAACTTGAAACATACAAGCCACAAGCCTTAAAAAGGGTTATTAACGAGGCATATGTAAAACAGTTAGCCGAGAAAAACAATGTATCTGTAAGTGGCACCGAAGTAGACGCAGCCATGCAAAACTTGCGTGTACAGAACCAGCTTGGTGACGACAACCGAGAGCTTGCTGCAGTTACCCAAAAGTTTTTTGACTGGTCGCTCGACGACCTGGAACGAAGGCTAGAAGCAGAACTTTTAGCGCAGAAGGTTGCCGCCAAACTGGACACAGAGACTCGTGCCGAGGCAGATAGTGTACTAGCGCAAGCAAAGGGTGGGGCAGATTTTGGCGCTCTGGCTTCGCAGTATTCTGACGACGCCGCAACCAAAACTAACGCCGGCCAATACGCTGACACAGCAATCACCCCAGCGACTCAGTCGGTGCCACCAATTGTGGTAACTACGCTTCAGACTATGCAGGTAGGACAGGTGTCAGACATTATCGTTACCCCAACATCTTTTGAAATAGTAAAGCTGCTTTCTAACGAGGGTGGCAAGCTTAAAGCAGCCCACATAGAGTTTAGGTACAAGCCTATACAAACATTTACTGACCCACTTGAAAAAGCGAAGCCATCTAAGAAGTACATTACCGTACAAAAACTACCAGAAGTACCCACGCAACCATAGTTGCATTTTCTTCGCTAGCTTGCTACACTTACCCCTGTTGCTTTATGAGACAAACAATTGTTATTCAACAGTTTTTCTCACCGCTTTAGAAGTTTTGCGGAAAAGAGCAGCCCGCCAAAATGTATTTCATTTTGCCGGCGCGATGAGAAAAACCGTAGGTTTGTCTCATTACCGCGATGTGGGCTCGTAGTGAAGAGGCCTATCACGCCTCCCTGTCACGGAGGAGATCGCCGGTTCGAATCCGGTCGGGCCCGCCAAACAAAGAACGTCACCAAAGGTGGCGTTTTTTGTTTGGACTGACTTCGTCAGTGATACGAAACGCTCGAAGAGTTGGTTCGGCGGAGCGAGGACACGCGCAGATGCTTGCATCGAGCATGCCGCAGCGGAGAAGGGCAAAGCCCGCTATCCGGCCAACGCCCGCCAACCTGAGTCTCAAAACCCCACATCCTAGCCTAGAATAGCGAAAACACGCTACAATTTCTTCTGTTCACTTTCAAACAAACAAGGAGAAAAAGTATGCGTGTTTTACGTTCCCATCATATAACAAACCTGGTAGCAGTGGTAGATGGCTTTCTGCCACGAGTGGCCGCCAATCCGAAGGGTGGCAGACCAGTTGTGCTCCATACTAATGAAACAATAGCACTGCTGTTGTTCTCGAGTTTTGTGGCCCCACAACGTACCATGAAGGGCGTCTACACCTGGGCCCAGACCTACTACTACCGACGGTTTCATCTTCCTAGCTACAAATCCTTTGTCCGCAAGTGTCACCAGGCACTGCCTGGTATGTGTTTCATCCTGGATAAGCTACTTGTGAAAGAGGCACCCCTACGGTTCATGGACTCCACTATGCTGCATGTCTGCAAGCTGGTACGGGCGAACCGTCATAAGGTAGCCCAGGGTATGGCGGGGTTCGGCTACAACTGGCAGGGTTGTCACTATGGCTTCAAGCTGCATGCTGCATGCTGCATGCAATATTCAAGGACAGCTAGCAGCTGTCTACTTTACACCGGCCAACGAACATGACGGCCAGCAGATACCCCACCTTATTAATGACGCGACGACCATAGCTGTTGGTGATGGTACATACAATGCCAGCGTCATGAGACGTAAGATGTGGAGAGAGCATAAAGCCTACATCCTAGCGCCACCACACTACAAACAGAACAAAAAACTTCTACAGCAGTGGCAACTGCTCCTACTGCAAAAACGCTCGAAGATAGAATGTAGTTTTGACTATCTGAAAGAGCACTTACTACTCGAAACTTCGTTCCCGAGAAGCTTGAACGGCTACGCTGTCCACTATATACGAGTATTACTAGCGTACCAGCTGGTTAGGGGGTTTTGAGACTCAGGTACTCCAGTAACTGCTAACTTAGGCCGCGATGCTCTAGCGGGGTTTGCTGATGAAATGAATCAGGCTCTTGCTCTTGAAGAGCAAAAAATGCGTTTTAGCGCAACATATGACAAACGAAGGTTTGCAACAATTGACCAGATTAGGACGACCGAGATACTACCCGATGGCTCTATGCTTGAACGGCCCACAGGTACTGTTATAGATGCGCTGCGGCTAGATGATAGCCGAATAGCGGCGTTTCACACACCTGAAAGCGGAACCTTATGGGACGCACTTGCCAAAAAACTAGATGACGATTTTTCTGGTCGCAAAGTAATTGCAATTCGTTCTATCGAAGCATCGTTAGACGGTATCGTGACAGAAAGTTCATATGACACGCATGACATCAGAGATATTCTTCGCGTTGGCGACATAAAAATGCGTCGGGGTTTGAATCTTGCTGGCTTTAAGCCTGGTGACCAGCCAGATGAAAATGATCGAATTCATTACCGAGTGCTACAGTTTGCCTCGCAAACTGATTTCTATCGTAAATTTACCATGGGAAGTACAGAGGGTTCCGACAGGATATTTCCTGTTTTACTCGTATATAACACGGATTTGCTGGGGGGCCGCATTGCCGACTATGCACATAGGCTACCGGATGATCCAGCAGTTCGGGCCAAATTGATCGAAAAGGCATATATCTTAGACGCTAAGGTCGGCACATAGGTTTCTTAAGTCGATATAGGTACTATTTAGTAGGTTTGCTGGCAGTTGTACAGAACTTGCAGCGCTTGGCGCCAGCAGGAATGGCGCTGAGGCATTCTGGGCACTCGCGTTCGGCAGGGGCGTCTAGTTCTTCGCTCGGCTTCATGTGTGACATAAGTTTGTTCAGTGGCATGACTATAAAGAAGAAAATAACCGTCGCGATAATCAAAAACGAAAGTAGCGCGTTTAAAAAGGTGCCATACATAAACTTGCTACCGTTTATAGTGAACGACAGGCCCGTGAAGTTGGGCTGACCGCCAAGGGCCGCAATAAAAGGGGTAACCAGTCCGCTTACAAAGGTTGTTACAACTGCGCCAAAGGCTGCGCCAACGACGACTGCAACCGCCAGGTCTACAACGTTGCCTCGTAAAATAAACTTCTTAAAATCTTTGAACATCTTGGCTCTCCCTATTGCTTTATATGACTAGTTGCACACAAAATTATGTACTTTAGACCTTATAATGATACTACATGGACACATCTCGGGTAACTTCGGTATACTATTCTAGTCTAAACTAGACAATTGGCATCTAGGCCACCTTAGCTCAGTTGGTAGAGCGACACATTCGTAACGTGTAGGTCAGCAGTTCGATTCTGCTAGGTGGCTCCATATAACTTATTTCACACCGATGGTGTGCAATAAGTTATATAACCCTGTCAGAAGCGAACTGCGTAGTTGCGAAGCAACCAGTTCGATAGCAAGAAGCTCACGCAGGTGCTTGCACCGAGTAAGCGACGCAGCTATATCGCCGAAGGCGTTATTCTTCTAGGTGGCTCCACAGTATTGAGACAAAACTACGTTTTTTCTCAACGCTTTGCTTCTCCT
>JBATPG010000048.1:0-6221 GCA_049291335.1 Saccharimonadales bacterium (SeqCode)
ACACTCATTGCCATATTGGTGTACGCACTTATTGCGTGGTTAATCGTCAAAATTATTACCATAGGCAAACGATAGGGACGACACAAGCGTTTTTCAGCTTGTGACCAGCCGCCTACTATGTGTATAATGCTACCAACAGATGATTGAAGTAAAAAATATATCAAAAAAATATCGTAAAAAGGTTGCCGTAAACGACCTGAGTTTTACGGTCAAAACAGGCAGAGTTACCGGCTTTTTGGGGCCAAATGGTGCTGGTAAATCTACCACCATGCGACTAATGTTAGGTCTAGACAACGGCAAAGGCGAAACGCTGTTTGACGGGAAGCCGTTGCACCAACATAAACACCCGAGTGCCGTCGTGGGCCTGCTATTAGAAGCTAAGGCTTTCCATCCTACGAGGTCTGCTCGTGATCACTTACACGTACTCGCAACTGCCAGTGGCGTTCCGCTTAGTCGCGTAGACGAAGTGCTAGAGCTAGTTGGCTTACACGATGTCGCTAAGAAGGGCCCAGGCAAGTTTAGCCTTGGCATGAGCCAAAGGCTTGGTATAGCAGCAGCTATACTGAACGAACCAAAGCACCTTATTTTAGACGAGCCAGCAAACGGTCTGGACCCAGAAGGCATTGCCTGGCTTAGAAACTTTATTAAAGACTACGCAGACAAGGGAAACGCGGTGCTGATTTCTTCGCACTTACTGAGCGAAATGTCACAGGTTGCTGACGATATTGTCGTTATAGGTAAAGGAAACCTTATTGCCGATACCTCTATGGAGCGTTTACTTGCCGAAAACACACGTTCTGGAGTATTTGTGCGCACCGATAAGCCCGACGCGCTTGTTAAGTTGCTAGACAAGCAAGAGGTTGCCCATGAGCCACTAAACGCAGGCCTAAAAGTTATTGGTATGTCTACAGACGAAGTCGGCAAGTTGTTATTTAGCAAGGGGCTAGCAGTGCTAGAACTACGTACACAAGAAGCTTCGCTCGAAGAGGCATTTTTGGACCTAACGTCTACCAGCCAAGAGTATAAAAGCGAATCAATTAGTGAATCAAAGCCCGAATCAAAGACCGAAAAGGACGCCTCATGATTGCACAAATAAAGGCAGAGTTTAGAAAGCTTAGTACTATCCGTTCGACGTATATTGTTCTCATCATTGCAGTAGTACTGATTGCTGCAGTAAATTTTTGGGGCGTAGGATACAAATTTGCCGGTCAGGCCCCACCAAGCTACATGGCAGATGCGCTTATAAACTCTTTAAGCGCCACGGGCATACTCGCGGGCATTGTCGCACTATTGCTGGTGACACACGAATACCGCTATAACACCATTTACTACACGCTTGCTACAGTGCGCAGTCGCACCACAGTACTACTCGCAAAAGCGGCGGTAATAACGGTCTTTGCACTCGCCTTTACCGTACTTATGGCCGCTGTAAGCGTGTTGGCAGCCCAGGCTGGTCTATTTGCTGGCGATCACACACTCCCCAACCAGTCCTACGCTGTCTGGCAGCTAGCGTGGCGAGGCTTTGGGTTTGTCTGGGCAATTAGCATGCTTGCGTTGGTGCTC
This sequence comes from Saccharimonadales bacterium (SeqCode), assembly GCA_049291335.1. GTDB lineage: Bacteria > Patescibacteriota > Saccharimonadia > Saccharimonadales > UBA4665 > JAGXIT01. Next base: position 1,564 of record JBATPG010000048.1, read on the forward strand.
GCCTTTATTGTGCGCAACCAAATAGGCAGTATTGTGCTGTTTTTAATGATACCTACCACGGTAGAAGGTATTGCGTCGATATTCCTTAAAGAAAACGTGGCGTACCTGCCGTTTACCGCGCTGGGCAATCTTGTCATGATACAGCCTCTTACATTTTCATACACAAAGTCGGCAGGCATTGCGCTGGTATGGATTGCCGTTGGGTACATTGTTTCTTGGGTGCTGTTTACCCGTCGCGACGCCAACTAACAACATAAATTCTCTTGTACAATCTACAAATAGCAACGATGGTGGTACAATTGTCGTAATTATGCAAGGTAAAGAACTTCACGATTTTCTATTTAAACTCTATGATTATGCGGATTCAGTAGCAGATAAAATTCAGCCCTGGGGCACCGAGAACAATGAAAATTTTTTGACCCTGGTTCTTATAGAGAGCTACTTTGACCGTGTTGGTAGAGGTGAAATTCGTAACGCTGCCGAGCAAGCAAATAGTGAAGATATAAATCCTAGAGACTCACTATCAGAGGCTCACCGGCGAATAGACTTGCTCAGGAATCGCATGTCTATGCTCAGCAAAGAATATGACTTTAACGAAGTCTTAGATGGCTGGAATCTGCAGCAGTCTCACATGTGGCGCAATAAAAACGGCAAAAACGACTAAATTGCTAGACAGGGTATAACCAAAAACTACAGAACGTTGCCTAAAGTACGATGATTTTGTGCCTATACACATACTCTATGCGTGTAGAGCCATGCTGTTTGATAACGGTTTCGTCTGTGGGGTAGGTGTGCCCGTGCAACCATAGTTTTGGCTGCTGATCGTCTATGTATTGCCGCAGGGCGTTAAAACCTTGGTGCGCAATTTCTTCTTCGTCGTTAATGCCCCTAGGCGGGCAGTGAGAAATAAACACATCAACCGCAGGGAAGTTTTGCATAAGGCTAGTTGCCTCGTCTTGGGTACACATTATGGCGTCGGGGTTTACTTTGTACCGTACACAGCCTTGAAAACCACCAAATTTTAGACCCTTATAGTCCCAAGTTTTTAAGTGCATGTCCCATATGCCCAGTTCGGGCATGTATGTGCCACTGTCGTGGTTGCCATAAACACCTATTTTAGGAATATGCTGTATGTCGGCAAGGGCAAGTATGTCTTCGCGGGTCAGGTCACCCAAGGTTATAACTAGTTCGATGTTTTCAGCTGCAATCGTGGCGCCAATGTCTATGTCTGGGCGTCTGTCTGCAATAACAAGTGCTTTCATAGCTAATAGTATACCTTGGGCGGTGGTATGCTGCAGAAACAAAAGATAACCCACTAGATACTATTGTAGGGTGCCCGATTGCGAGTTGTAATCTTTAATGTAGGGAATCGCTGCTGCAATTATGATTGTCACTACTCCAAGTAGTGTTGCCATATTTAGTGCCTCGTTAAACAAGAAAATTCCGAAAAGTACACTAAAAACAATCTCAAGCAAGCCAAGTACGCCTGCCGCACCAGCATCAATATACTGTAAGCCTTTAATCAAAGACCAAGACGCAACTATTGAGGCAATTGCAAACAAGAGTAAGTATAGCCATTCGATTTGAAGACTAACCACCGGCCAGTTTTTGGCGAACAAGAACGCCATTGGTATATTTGCTAGCGTTGAGATTCCCCATAGCACTAGTGTTGATTGCGTTGCGTTGTATGTTAGTTTTTTGACGCAGACTATTGTAAAGCCTATTGATATGCCACTGAGCACCGCCAGTAACAACGCAGAACTGGTACCGATTGAGCCGCTGGGAATAAAAATAAATAGCATGCCAATAATGCCCAATACACCAGACACTGCTTTGTCTTTAGTAAAGCGTTCTTTGGCCATTAGCCATCCAAAGAAGAAAAGACCAATTACCATGCTGGCATAATTAACCGTCAGGCTCATGCCCACTCCTGCGTGTTGAATTGAGTAGTATAGTGGGCCCCAGGTGAAAAGCGAGCCAATGAAGATCCCTGCTATAGGCTTCCAATTGAGGGCTAGCCGCAATGGCTCTATCTTATGATATAAAAGTGCTGGAAGAAGTAGCAAAAGAACAACTAGTGCGCTTCTAATGGCAGAAGCTGTATAGCCCTCGAAGGAGTCTCCCATAAGTGTAGTCCAGATTCCGTAACTCGCGTAGAACAAAGAAGATAGCACCACGAGACTCGCACCAATCGGTGCTTTTGGTCTTTTCGCCATTTTAATAATATAACAGGTAAAGAGCCCAAGAGAACCCTTACCTAGTATTTTGCGCCTTAATCTCGTCTGCGAGCAGTATGTAGGGGTCGCGGTAGCGCGTACCATGAACGGCATGCCATGTAGCGCAAGCAGCACAAACGTAGACGATTGCATGCTTAATGTGTGTGAGTTCTTCGTGTGTAAGTTGTTGTTCTGCTGCAGAGTTGTATCCGTCTACAAGAGTGTCTATAACCTCATCTGCTGGGTAGTTGGAGTTAAAACGAATAGATGTATATGTACGTGCAATATCAACAATACGAGCTGTCTCTTCGGCTGTTTCAAGGTCAAACACGGTTGTTATTTCATCATCCTCGGCAAAGACATTACTGAGCCAAAGGTCTCCGTGTGTAACGGCGCGAGGTAAGTGTAAGTCAAAGATTGCCGAACCGTAACTAAATAAATTGTCCAGAGCTGGCCTAACCGGTCCCCCGTACGAGGTTATGTCACCCTTAACTTTTCTGGGGTTGAGCCATTGCATATCATTGTCTGGAATGGTTACTCCGTCAAGGCAGTTATGTAGTTTGGCGAGCGTGGCCCCAAAACTATTAATTAGTTCAAGCGAAACCGTTTTAGGTGAGCTACCAGGGATGTAGTTACTTATAATGAATCTCTCAGCCTCATGTTGACCTACGTACTGACTGGGTGCTATTTCAATGTACTCGGGCGTAGTGATGCCCGCTTCAAGTAACCGTTTCTGCATAATTACTTCATTTGCAATTGCGTCCGGATGTTGAGTCTTGAGGACTTTCAAGAAGTAACGCTGGTTGTCGGCGGTCGTAATATCAAAAACCTCGTTCGCAAAAGCTTCATTGCTTTTTGTTGCTAACACTACATTCGTAGGGGAGTATTCGTGAAACAGATTATTTATTCTTGCAAGATCTGTCATTGGAGTCATTATAGCCCACGTTAAAGAAATGCTTCGAACTTATTGGCGGAGGTTATTGAGTATAGAAAATGCGACGCCAACTAGTCTATAAAAGCGAAAACACTCTCGCTAAGGGAGTGTTTTCGTTTGGTGGGGGTACTTGGATTTGAACCAAGGACCAATCAGTTATGAGCCGACTGCTCTAACCACTGAGCTATACCCCCTCGGCGAAGTTTTCGGCTAAATCTCGTTTTGGCTTTTCGCCAAAAGCTTCGATCTTTGCCTATACTTCTCCTCTCAAAATCACATTCAGTCGCATGAGCTCCTTGGATTGTGATTTTGGTTTTTGATGTAAAACCCGTAGGGCTGTATTGTCGGGCTTCTCTTTTCCTCTAACAAAGGATACAAGAGTACCTATGCGACGGATGTGATTATACCAGACTTCAGGGGTGATATACTACATATAATGTCGGTTATAACAAATACAGTAAAAATCTTTCAAACCTATTTTCAGGGCGTTACGGCGTACATAGTCGGTTTACGCGATGTTCGTAACGTCGGCCAACTAGTGTTTATATGCATGGTACTACTTATAAGTTGGAGTGGTGTTAAGGCCATACAGTCTAACTACGAGTTACAAAAACAGGTGCAGGCAATTAATGAACGCAACAAAGTAGCGCAGTTAGAAAACTCAAACCTTGAGCTAGAAAACCAGTATTACAACACCAGCCAATATCTAGAAGTAACCGCTCGGCAAAACTTTGGGCTTGCTCGGCCTGGTGAAACGGTCTTGTTGGTACCAAAAAGCGTGGCGCTTGCAAACACAGTGCCTATGCCAGTTCAAGAAGATGCAACAAGCTCTAAAGATACATTTGTGCAGTCAAACATTCGTGCCTGGCTAGACTTCTTTGTACACCGAAACAGCTCCAGCAATTGACACAAGCCCCATCTGTTGCTACAATATATCTAAGGTAATTCCCAAATTGTTTTTTCGAATTGGGAAAAGAGCAGCCAGACAAAATGTATTCCATTTTGCCGGCGCGATGAGAAAAACCGCAGGTTTGTCTCATGCCTAATGTCGCGGGATGGAGCAGCGGCAGCTCGCATGGCTCATAACCATGAGGTCCCAGGTTCGAGTCCTGGTCCCGCAACCAAGAAAAAGACCCCACCGAAAGGTGAGGTTTTTTTCTTATTATGGCCCAAGCCTCGAACCTGGGACCAGCAGCGGCGAGGCCGATGCGTAGGTCCTAGGTTCGACGCCAACAAAGTGGCCCGCAGAAGTTTACTTCGAGGACCACGCAGTGCGCGAGCCAAAGGCGAGGCCCTGGACTCGCGGTGACGTGTGGCGATATTTTTAGCAATTTGATATCGATGGCTGCCTATGTATACTTTAGGAAATGCAGTATTTCGCAGGCCCAATTGAACTAACCACAAACGAATCGCAGGAATTTGCATTCGTATATATTTTGTCTTTTTTTGCATCGGTCGCTTTCATGATATGGATAATCTTAGGTACAAAGCGCGTGATCTTTAAAAAG
>JBATPG010000049.1:0-2692 GCA_049291335.1 Saccharimonadales bacterium (SeqCode)
CAGGTTGGGGGCCTTACGTTTTTACGAATAAATTGAGGGGACGCTTTATATGAGCGTGTTTAGTAACACACAAATTCGCCAAGCCATTGCAGACGACCATATTGTTTGTCATCCATTCAACGACAAACATGTTAGCCACGCCAGTCTAGACGTAACACTCGGCTATTATTTTTACCGAATAGAGCCCGCCAACGAGCGAACTATTTACAACCCATTCGACAAAGAAGACGTTGAACGCTACTTTGATGGCCCGTTCAAGGCAATGCCTCACGGTGAATGGGCTGCGTTAAACGGCTTTAAACCTATTGCTGGCATACCGCTTGACCACCCCGTAATTGCACTCAAACCAGGCGAGCGCATTCTAGCGCATACACACGAGTTCTTTGGCATAAAACCACCAGGCGCTTGTGAAGTAAAAAGCCGCAGTAGCTGGGGCCGAAACGGTGTTGCGGTTTGTTTTGACGCCGGCTGGATAGACCCGGGTTATATTAACCGTCTAACACTTGAGATTTTTAACCTTAACGAGCGCGAAACAGTAGTGTTGCCGGTGGGCGAACGCATTGCCCAAATTGTTTTCCACCAAACAGGCGAGGTCGAAGGCAACTATGGAGTCGGCCGAGATAGTGGTTTTAGCGGCAAGTACCAACAAGGTACCGACCTCGACACGCTTATTAAAACATGGTCACCAAGCCTTATGTTGCCACAAGCATACAAAGACACCCGCTCTATGCCTGTTAAAATCGAAGGTTGTAGTTATGAATAAGGTCAAAACACTATGAGTGCCAGAGGAAAATACATTGTCATAGAAGGCGCCGAAGGCGTTGGTAAAACTACAGTGTTACAGCTGGTAGCAGACCGACTTATGGCTGCAGGGCTTCCTGTTAAGGTCATGCGCGAGCCAGAGAGCCAAAACGACCTTACCGCCCGTTCTATACGAAGGCTTACGCAAGATCCACGGTTCCCAATGAGCACTCGCACAGAGGTGCTTTTGTATAACGCGGCGCGAAGCCAGTCACTAGAAATAGTCCGGGAGTCTGTAAACAACGGCGTGTATTGTCTGGTCGACCGAAGCTACTTAACAACACTTGCTATTCAGTATTACGGCCGAGGCGATGTTACAGACTACAAAACCATCAACGACATTATCGACTTTGCAGTTGGCGACATGCACCCAGACTTAATGGTAGTTCTTGACGCTCCAACTGATGTCTTAAAAGAACGAGCGCGTCATAGAAACAGCGTAGAGCGATTCGATAACCTCGACGAAGCCTTTCTAGAACGTGTTCGTGCCGGCTACTTATGGGAAGCCAAGCAACGCAATCTGCCTGTTGTATATGCTAACGAGCCGATTGACACGGTCGTAGAGCAAGTGTGGGTACATGTTACAGAAGCACTCGGCAAGCGAGAAGCCAAGGTCGCGCCCCAAGCAACTGCCGTAGGAGATGTGATTCAAAAGACCGCTGAAAGACTTGAAAGTACTCAAAAGGCTATATCTACCAGCGAACAGCAAGCATATGTACGCAAGCTTGAAAACGGCGCCTACGAAGTAACCGACGCCGGTAAAGAGTGGCTCAGTGAAGCCGTTACCAGTGTAGAGGGCAACGTGTACGCCACTAAGGGCAAACTAGACTCCTTGACTGCTGCGGCTGCTATGGCACGCCTTAGCCGTCGTGGTGACGACATGCGCGTAACGGTGCTAGACGAGTTTGCCAGCGAAGACGTAACCAAAAACGAACAGTTGCTACGAAGGGTTATCACAGCCTATGGCGACGATAGCGTACAACAGCTTGTCGCTCAACACATTGTGGTCGAAAACGCTAGCAACCTGCTAACTAAAAAGTTGGAGTGGGGCAGACTTGCTGCTTACCTAGAGCAATCTACCCGCTATATATACTTTGACCAAAAAGATGCGTCTGGCAACTACCGCTACTACGTACCAAATTCGCTAGATAAAAATGTACGAGGCAAATACATTCAGGCTATGGACGCTATTTTTGACATATACTCTGAGCTAGTCGCCAAACTTACAATGTATGTACGCGCAAACTCAACTACACCCAAAGCAGAACGTGACGTTGCCTGGAAGGGCGCAACTAAGGCTCAGGCCTGCGACGCAGTGCGATCGTTGCTGCCCGTAGGTACCAAGTCTACTGTAGGCATATTTGCCTCTGGCCAAGCACTAGAACAACTTATTATGCGACTGCTGGCCGATGAACTTCCAGAAGCACGAGAAGTTGGTCAGCAAATTCTAGACGAAGCACGCAAAGTTATACCAGTCATTTTAGAGCGAGCAGACAAAGCAGACCGTGGCGGCGCCCTAACTGCATACCTGGCTGAAACTCGTAGCGAAGTCAAGAAGCTTGCCAGTGAGGTATTACCAAGTGGCCACGCTGACAGCTCTGAGCCTGTTACTTTGGTTAGCTACTGGCCCCGCAATGAGCTAGACGTCGTTGCCGACATTGTGTACGAGCACAGTGACCAGTCATTGGTACAGTTACAAGCCGACACCGCAAAATTGCCATACGAAAAGAAGCTAAACATTTTTAACGCTTACATTGGTAACCGTCTCAACAGGCGACAGCGCCCCGGCCGAGCGCTCGAAAACATTCACTACACATGGGACTTGGTGTGTGACTACGGTATATTTCGAGACCTACAACGACACCGCATGGTAGACGACATGCGCTGGCAA
>JBATPG010000050.1:0-13224 GCA_049291335.1 Saccharimonadales bacterium (SeqCode)
CACATACACGGTTGTACTCATCTTCTATACTTACAGTAGTTAAGAGGAGAGACAGCACATGAGCGAAGTAACAATCGATAATCGAATAGCGAGTTTTTTGAGTCGTAAAGAGGCTGAATTTCCTGAACTACATCTGGAGGATCGCCTAACCCGCACGACAAAGTATTAACCATTCATTTACCACCATTTAAACTGCTCGACACCCCTACGAGCAGTTTTCTTTTGGGCTCGATTATGGTACAGTAACAGATAGAAACGGAGCGAACTGTACATGTCAGGACACAGCAAATGGTCAACAATTAAGCGTGCAAAAGGCGCAAAAGATGCAGCCAGAGGTGCAGTATTTACCAAAATTGGTAATGCCATAGCAATTGCTGCGCGCAGTGGGGCCGACCCTGATACAAACTTCGCGTTGCGCCTTGCCATAGATAAAGCCAAGGCCGCAAACATGCCTATGGCTAATATTCAGCGAGCTATAGACAGAGTAAAAGACAAAAATGCGGCCGAGCTCCACGAAGTCCAGTACGAAGGCTATGGTCCGGGAGGAGTCGCTATTCTTGTTGATGTAGCAACGGATAATATAAACCGTACGTACCCGGTAGTGAGACTAGCATTTAGCAAGCACGGCGGTAATATTGCCGAAAAGGGTGCTGTGGCGTTTCAGTTTGCGCGTAAAGGACTTATTTTGGTAAACGCCAGTGGTGATGACTTTATGTTGCAGGCCCTAGATTACGGAGCTGAGGATGTGCAAGAGACAGACGGCATGAGCGAGGTGTACACCGCCGATACCGATCTAGCACGCGTACGAGATGCTATAAAAGAAGGTGGCTTCGAAATTAAAGAAGCTGGTCTCACGTATGTGCCAAATACTACGATTCAAGTAACAGACGAAGCTACCGCCGGCAAAATTATGCGCCTAATGGATGCTCTAGACGAGTGCGATGACGTAACAGATACCCATGTCAATTTTGATATTGATGAGAATTTGATAGGGTAGCCAAATGATTACAATAGCAGGCTGTATTGTCCGCAACAAAGATGGTAAATACCTACTCGTTCAAGAGAAACAGAAACGAGTGTATGGCCTCTGGAACATTCCTGCTGGCTACGCTGATGCTGGTGAGTCTGACAGGCAAGCAGCAATTCGAGAGGCTAAAGAAGAGGTTGGCTTGGCGGTAGAGCTTATTGATCAGCCCATACATATGTATGAGAACATCGACAAACAAAAACGATATCTTGCTTACAGAACTTCCTCTTATGTGGGTGTACTCAAAGTCCAGTCATCAGAAATTCTTGACGCAAAATGGTTAGATTTTGAAGAAATCGAATCGCTATGGCAACATAACTTGATTCGCGAACCGTGGGTATATGATGCGTTACGAAAGGCTGAACATGAGAATACTAGGAATTGACCCCGGCACGGGCATACTAGGTTTTGGAGTCGTAGATAGCATTGGGTCAAAAGTTACCATGATTGACGCAGGTGTTATACGCACACCAGCACATCAACCCGATGCCGATAGACTAATTACGATATTTGACGAACTAACGGCAATTATTTCCGAAACAAAACCTACACACATGGCGGTAGAGAAACTATTTTTTGCTCGCAATGTTACAACAGCGATGTCAGTATCGCAGGCTCGAGGTGTTGTATTGCTCGCTGGCAAGCAAGCTGGCCTGGAACTTTCCGAATACACCCCGTTGCAAATAAAAATGGCTATAACTGGGTACGGTAAGGCCGACAAAAAGCAGGTGCAAGAAATGGTACGACTACATTTAGGTCTTGATGAAATACCAAAGCCTGACGATTGCGCCGATGCACTTGCGGCAGCACTAACACACGCCCAGTCACGTAAAATCTAAAAAGCTGTATACTTAACCTATATGATTGCAAGTCTAAGAGGGACAGTTGAGAAAACAGTTAGTGGCGTTATTCTTGATGTTGGTGGCGTAGGCTACGGCATGCAAGTTAGCAGTGAAGATTTTGGTAAGCTACAACAGGGTAGCGAAGCAAAACTGTACATGTATGAGCATATTCGCGAACAGGCACATGACCTTTTTGGTTTTACGCTTGAGGATAATAAACACTTATTTGAGCAGCTTCTTGGAGTTAAAAATGTTGGTCCAAAAGTAGCTATGGCAGTACTAGATCTGGGCAGTGCAAGTGTGGTGCGTGGCTCCATCGCAAACGGAGATGTTAAGCTGCTACAAAGTGCCAAAGGTGTTGGCAAGCGTGCGGCAGAGCAGATTGTTGTTGAGCTTCGAGACAAGGTTGGGCTAGAAGCTGGAGCGTCTGCAGATGCAATTGTGTCGCGCCCAGGTATTGGCAACCAAGACGAGGCCACCGAAGCGCTGATTACACTTGGGTATTCGCCCCAAGATGCCGCGCTGGCTTTAAGGGGTATTGACCCAAGCTTATCAACAGAAGAGCGAATTACACGAGCTTTGAAAGGATAACTATGCAGAACAAAATGCTAAACACAGGTGCTTCTATACCACAAGTAGGGCTTGGGCTTTGGAAAGTAAAAGACAAAGCGCAATTCGATGTGGCGTTTAAAGCTGCCATTGATCTTGGGTATCGGCACTTTGACACAGCGCAAGTCTACGGCAACGAGAGCTATCTTGGTGAAGCTTGGAAAGAGAGTGGCGTCCTCAGAAGTGAACTATTTATAACTACCAAAATTGCTGTCACGCAATTCGGCGAAAAACGGACCAAGGCAAGTTTTGCAGATTCTCTTAAAAATTTACAAACAGATTATGTCGATCTGTTACTTCTTCATTTTCCAGTAACAGTACTGCGTAAAAATAGCTGGAAAGCACTTGAAGACATCTATCATGCCGGCCAAGCCAAGGCAATTGGCGTTAGTAACTACACAATAAAACATCTTGAAGAACTTAAAACGTACGCTCATGTTATGCCCGCAGTTAACCAAGTTGAGTTGCATATATTTTTGCAACAGCCTGAACTTCTAGACTATTGTCGCCAAAATGGCATTGTAGTGGAAGCATATTCGCCACTCGCACATGGTAAGCGTATGGACGATAAAGAAGTACAAGCTATTGCCGACAGACATGGTAAAACCTACGCCCAAATTATGCTACGGTGGTGTATTGAAAATGGGCTTGTTGTGCTACCCAAATCTGTTAGCCCAGAACGAATTAGTGAAAATATGGATGTGTACAGCTTTGAACTGTATCTTGATGACCTGCAGACACTCACAGCGCTTGATAGGGGCCTGCGAACCTGCTGGGACCCAACTCACATCCCTTAGCCCCTAAGTACGCTATACTGGTACCTATATGGCCATTGAAAGAATATCGCAACCAACGAAACAATCTGATGATGTTCCCGAGGAACAAGAGCTTGAGATTAAGCTTCGGCCACATGATTTTGAAAACTATATCGGGCAAGAGCGTCTAAAAAGAAATCTCCAGCTTGCTATTCATGCAGCAAAAGGCCGAGAAGAGCCACTTGACCACGTGCTACTGTATGGTCCACCAGGACTGGGCAAAACAACCATGGCCATGGTTATTGCCAACGAAATGGGCGCGCAAATAAAAATAACCTCTGGGCCTGCAATTGAGCGGGCGGGTGACCTAGCTAGTTTGCTTACCAACCTCCAAGACGGCGACATCTTATTTATAGATGAAATTCATCGCTTGCATCGTACTGTCGAAGAAGTCCTGTACAGTGCTATGGAAGACTACAAGCTGGATATTATGCTGGGCAAGGGGCCAAGCGCGCGTTCTTTACGGTTAGACTTGCCACAGTTTACTCTTATTGGCGCGACAACACGGACTGGTGCGTTGGCTGCGCCACTACGAGACCGTTTTGGGCATATTCACCGACTCGAATTTTACACGCACGATGAGGTGCAAAAAATTATCACTAGAGCTGCCGGAATACTGGGCGTAAAGATCGACGCGGCTGCAGCCTTAAAACTTGCTGAGCGTTCGCGGTTGACTCCGCGCATAGCAAACAGGCTACTAAAACGAGTCCGCGACTACGCAGATGTAAATGGCGACGGCATTGTAGACACAGTAATTAGCACTAAAGCGCTCGAACTTCTAGAAATAGACGAGCTTGGTCTTGACCCGGCAGATCGCATGATTCTTGTGGCGATTATGGATCACTACAACGGAGGCCCAGTTGGCGTCGAGACAATTGCTGCGATGACTGCCGAAGAGCGAAGCACCATTGAAGATTTTATTGAACCATACCTACTGCAGGTCGGCTTACTAGAGCGTACGCCTCGTGGCCGTAAAGTCACACCAAAAGCATATCAGCACCTTGGAAAGACAGTGCATAAAGCAGATGACCCACAAGTAAAACTGGTATAATGCACGCATGATTAAAGAAAAAGAAGAAACCTATTGGCACGGCAAACTGCCAATAGGTAAAGATGAGAAAATTTTAAACATTTATAACCACCATTGGTTTGTATACGTAGAAATATGGTTCACTGCATTTTTTGTTATATTGGGCGTGATGATTTTAGCTGTATTTATTTCATCCTCTGCCGACACAGAAGCTAGCACGCTTTCTGCCTATCGATCGAGCATTGTTGCTGTAGCTGTGCTTTTTTCTGCGCTCGTTGCATTATTTGCAGCTATCCCGGCTTGGCTACGGTCACAAGAAAAGATTATTCTCACAGAAGAGGCCTTACTGCAGGTTTTACAGCCAGGAATCTTCTCTAATAAAACATCACAGCTCAACCTGCAGCATGTAGCCGATGTTACTGCTCAGCAAGATTTTTTTGGCCATATGTTTGGGTATGGCAAAATAACCATCGAAACGCCTGGCGAGCAAATGAACTATGTGTTCACAAAGCTTGCCAATCCACAAAGTGTAGCCCGTGAAATTATTGAAGCACACGAGAACTATGATGCAGCCCTTGAAAGTGGCCGTATTCCTAGTACCTACAGCAACGCAACGCCAGTAGACACAAGCCAAACAATCAATGAGAAAGAATTTGCAGAGTTTATGGCTTATAAAAAAGCAATGGCAGAAAAAGAGCAACAATCAGGCTCTGTCACAGACTCAAATTTAGCACCGAAGTAAGCGGGTTGCTACTCTTCGAATGGGTTGTTGCGGGCGTCGTTAAACAGAGTTTGAACTCGTACACTATTGTCTTGTAAGCTTTCCATTTTCTTGATGGTTGCTTCGTTGATTCTTGGCTGTGTGGCAGCCTTTTCAACTTCTGCAATTGCTTCTTGAGAGGCCGGCGCAGTACTAAGCACATTAATTCGCCAAATAATAAAGCCGTAAAGCGTTGTGATGACGAGAAAGAATGCAATTGCTTTATAGCGATTTACAAATTGCGCAAGCGAGTTGAGCTGCATCTTGACAGATTCTAGGTTGATTGATGTATTCATGGCTTTATGTACTCGTTTACTACTAATGTAAAAGAAATAGCATTTGGGTTCTTGGGGTCGGGTTTAAGTGAAATGTCTGTAACTTGTGCGGTTCGACGGTTTTGTTCTAGTTTTTTTAGGAACGTCACAAATTGCCCATAAGTAACAGGCCGATTAGGGTCCACTGTTACCGTAATTGGTAGCAGGTAAACGCCCGATATACCTGCAACGGGGGTTACCTGTGTGATGCCACCGGCTGGCTTTGTGGCGGTGACCGCTCCAAGTGTAGAGGCAGGGAAGCTAATTGAAGCCAAACGTGAAATGCCACTTTCTCGGGCAATTTTGTTAATTTCTCCCACGGTTTGAGCCTGATCTTTATCTTGGGGGACAACGGCGCGCGCGATATTATTGAGCTCTTTATAGCGAACGAGGTCACTCTTGTTTTTTTGTAGTAACGACTGCAGTGATTGAGTTGCTTCTGCTTCTGCTTTAAGCTTACTTAGCTCATTGGACTTTGATGTTAATGCGGCATTAGCAACATAACCCACGCCGACCACGCCTATACTAAGTAATATAACGAGCGTAGAAAGCAAGTAAAACATGCGTTTGGCGGTCATGATTTTGCTCCTGTATTGCTTACGAAAAGAAACGGATTATCTTTCAAAAATTGTGCACGAATAGTAACAGAGCAAGGGTAATCCGGGTTTGGCGGCTTATCTGGGCATGAAATAGTGACAATATCTGCATCACTAAAAATGTTGTTCTTGGGGTCTGCAAGGTTAACCTGCAGCTGGGCGGCGGCATCGTACGATTTAGCTTCTGCCGTGATGTCTAGGCCATTTTGTGCTTGTGATATTGCCAATGAGGTCAACACTGTATCACGGGGGAGTAAGGATGATAGTCGATTCAGTAGTTCAGAAAAAAGTACTTGTTTGGACAGTACCTGGGTTGCAAGCTTAATATTGTTTGATGCATCCTTAACTTGCTTTTGGACATCATCAAAGTTTTGCTTCTTTAGATTTTCTCTAGATATTGCAACATCCTTCCGGTATGATGCGGTGCTTTGATGGAGATATACAAAACCGACAGCCGTGATAATAAGTGCGCCTACAAGCGCAAAACAAAGAGCTAGTACCCAATGGTACAAGTGAAGGTTACGACGGGCATACCGGTATGAACTTTTGATTTCTGGCGGCAAGAGGTTGATCATTTAAAGACCTCTTGCGCTTGGTTTAAGCTTAGGCCTGCAGCCGTAACATAAGACATACGGTCACCAATGTTAATTGGTTGCAGCCGACCAAAATCGAGATAAATTGTTGGGTCAAAAGAACGTACTGGTATGCGGAGCGCGTTTGTCATGTAGTCTGTTAAGCCTGGCATGTTGGCACCGCCGCCCATAATTACAACTTGAGATATAGATCTTTTGCTCTTGGCGCGTTCTTCGTAGTAGCGAATTGTTCGGCGAATTTCTCGGACTAAAAGATTTAGTGGTGGTTCAAGTGCTGTTTCGATCTGCTTTTGCTTTTTGCTGAGCGCAAGACCGTATTTGGTTTTAATAATAACAGCTTCTCGGTCCGAGACATTCAGTGCGTTAGCAATAAGTTGTGTAATTTCTTCGCCACCACAAGCTACGGTGCCACTTACGGTTGGGCCCTTATCAAAAATAGTGATGTCGGCACTGGTGCTACCAAAGTCTATAAGAACAGCGGGCAAGTCGCTTTGACTGTCACGTCCGAAAAGTTTTGCGCCTGAACTACTGGTAGTTTCTACTAATACTGTTTCAAGCCCTAACATACGCATTAATCGCATATGGGAATCAACAATTTTTCGTGGCATAGCAACGATAAAAACAGTAGTTTTATTGTTGTTTCGAGGAAGTACCGAATAATCTACATATAAATCATCGGCTGCTGCAGGTATGTATTGCTCTACCTCTGTTTTAACTGCCTCAGCTAGCTCTTTGTCTTGCATTTTCGGGAGGTCGATAGACCTTGTAAACGCACGACCAATAGGGAGTGACAGGGCGACACGTTTAGTCGTAATGTCACCGATAAGATTGTGGGTAAATAATTTGTTGATTGCCTCTGCAATAAGCTCATGCTTGACGATGACGCCATCAACAAGAGCGGTCGGGTCAAAGCTAACTTCTCCATACCCAATCACTTTACATTTCTTCTTGCTAGCGTTAAGCTGCATGACTCTTACGGTGCTGTTACCAATGTCTAGACCGAATATCGGCTTGTCCTCAAATAGTAACGGCGTGAGCCCTGGTGTTTTTTTCATGCTGCCCATCTTAAGCATTAATCTATATAGATATAATAGCATAAGAGAAATTAATTCTTTCGTATCAAAGCATAAGTACTTTATACTTTAGTATGAGATGAGACAACGAAATCAAAAAGGGTTCACCTTAGTAGAGGTAATGATTGCCTTTATAGTGCTAGCAATTATTAGCATTGGCTTGTTTAGTTTAATAGATAGCCTTATAAGCAGCATAATTGTCGCTCGCAGGCAATCGGTCGCTTTATCTCTTGCAACTTCCCAGCTTGAGTACCTCAAGTCGCTTCCGTATGACTCTTTGGCGGTGCAAGGTGGCTCAATCTATACCCAAAACCCATTACCCGCTTCAAAAGTAGACACTGTCAATGGTGTGTATTACAAGACCAGCACCAGAATTGCCTATAGTGACGATGCCTATGACGGCTGTACCTCATACCCAACATTGCCTCTAAAAGAGCAGTACTGTAGAAATTATCCACCACCCGCAGCCGCACCGGCTCTTGACCAAAATGCCGGAGACTACAAAATAGTAACCGTAACTACCGAAGATAAATCAGGGAATCGGCTTTCAAAAGTTAGCACAACTATCTCGGCGCGGGTTGCTGAGTCAGCGAGTACGACTGGAGCGCTTTTTGTAAAAGTGCTAGATGCTGATGGCGCACCCGTGTCAGGCGTTACGTTAGCGATAACAAACACCACCATTACACCACAAGTTAGCCTTGGCGACAGCACCGACTCAAATGGGGTCGCTATCTTTTACAATCTACCGCCAGACAGTGGAAATGACTACCGGGTAGTAGCTACAAAGTCAGGTTTTTCGACTCTGGCAACAATTATCGCAAGTGGCGCACTGCAACCAACATATGCCAATCAGAAAATACTGGCGCAACAGTCTTCTTCGGTTACGCTAACTATAGCCCCAATGGCATCAAGAAGTCTTATTGTGGAGACAGTAGATACCAACGGTAATCCACTCTCCGGGCTAAGGACATACATCAAGGGAGGGTATAAGAAATATACTGCAGCAACCGACACGGCGTATTATTTTGATAACATTTTTGGCTCAGACGTGCGACCAACATCTGACGCGTCTGGGCTTGCCTCTGTGCAAGACCTGCCACCAATTAACGGGTATGTTTTCTGCGGAGATTTAGGTGACACAAGCTGTACTATTGGGGGAACCAGGTACTACCTTGCAGCTGCCGTGCCCTATACCGGTGAAAATTCGCTTCAGCCGATAACTATTCCAAGCGGGACCACGCCCGCGGCACTGCCACAGCTTGAGTACGGGGGTAATCAATACGCTCAAAAGGTAAGATTAATTCTTACCACAAGTTCTGTGTACCCAAGAGTTTTCACTGTCTCGCCAGATCAAGTAAACCGTTCGACAGCCACTGCCCAACAGGTTACTGTTAGTGGAATAAATCTTGGTAGCGCTACTATGGCAATACGCCAAGGCTCCAATACGTATTCGGGGACTTCGTGCGTCAGAACTGCTACTGCTGGGCCGCCTATTTACGATCAGGTACGTTGTACGTTCGACCTTTCGACGCTTGCTGATGGAGTTGCAGAACTAAGGGTTACTAATGCATCTGGTACGTTGGTGCTGCCTACAGACCCGCTTGGAGGGATTAATGTTGTCCCGTAGCATGTCAAAAGGTTTTACCACGGTAGAACTGATGGTAACGATAATTCTCGTTGGCATATTAAGCACAATGTTCATTGTAGCGTTCAAGTCGTCCATATTTAATTTACTTAATTTACAGACAGATGCGACTGCTAGTTTAACCCTCAATTCGCAGGTTAACAGAATTAGCACGGTTCTAAGGGGCGCAACAGACATAACCAGCGCCGACAACAACGAACTTGTATTATATTCTTATTTTTATCCATCAGACCAATATGTATCATTACTACGATACTACACCGCTACAACTGGAGGAACGCTACAGGTAAAGGCAGACCTAACACCCATGACAGCAAACCCGCCAATAGGCACACCTCTTACGGCTCAAAAAAGAACGTTTGTTATTATTGATAACTATTATCAGCCAGGAAGTACCCCACTATTTCAGTATCTAGATATTGGTGGAAACACTATTGCAACGCCTGTGGCCGACCTAAAGATGATTAAATCTGTTCGTGTACAACTTGCTGCAAAGGGCTCTAGTGGCTCTAATCAGAAGATGACGCTTGAAGTAAGCCTAAGAAACAGAAAGACTAACCTATGAGTCGTCGGTTACATATTGGATTAGACTCTCAATCAGGGTTCATCATGCCAGCCATTATATCGTTGATTATCGCTGCTGGATTGTTTGGCGGTGCGGTCCTAACTATCGTACTGAATAATTTCTTCATAGTCGGGAACAATATAAAAAGTCAGCAGGCTTTTAATATTGCTGAGGCGGGGGCTAATTACTACCTTTGGCATATGGCCCACGATGGATCCGACTTTAAGGATGGTCAAAGTACCCCCGTAACACCAGATGCAACTTTGGGCTACGGGCCGTACGTCCACACCTATAGAGACGATGAAGCCAAGGTAATTGGGACATTTACGCTATGGATTAAACCGCAGGGCAATGGTTCAACTATTGCAACCGTTCGCTCAACAGGCAAGGGAGCAGATTCGAACATCACGCGTACCGTCGAAGCTAAAATTGGAGCCACTTCATTTGCAAGCTATGCACTTGTTTCGGATCAAGAGTTTTGGTTTGGCAACGATGAAGCTGCAAATGGTCCGGTTTTTTCAAACGTAGGTATTCACATGGATGGCCCTAATAGTGACACCGTAGGTGCTGCAAATACTAGCTACGTGCCACAAGCTCAATATGGCGGTAACGGTACAACAAAAAATGGTGTATGGTGCAGTACAACGGTAGTTAGCCCAGTGGACTGCAACACTAGAGACAAGTCGTCCTGGCTCTACCCGCAACCTGAAGTTGATTTTAACCAGGTTTCGGGCAGCTTATGTAAAATGAAGCAAGTTGCACTTTCCAACACCAGCCCAACGGCATGTTCATCTACGCCGACAACAAGGACAGACTCTTACATTCCTCAATACAGCACTACGGGTAGCTACAGTGTTAACAGGGGCTACTTAGTTCAGCTGAACCCAAATGGTACCTATAACTTACATAGAGTTAGTGCCGAAAATGACCAGGCAAACTCATATACCGCAGCCCTTACAATAACGCTCGTACAATCAAATATTCCTGTCCCAGCAGAAGGTGTGCTTTTCGTAGAAGACAATGTATGGGTGCGAACGAACCCTACATTTTCTGGGCGACTGACAATTGCATCTGGAAGGCTCGCGACTACCCGCACTACAAATATTGTTATTGCTGATGATGTGCTATATGGCTCAAAAAATGGGAGTGATGCTATTGGGCTTGTGGCAGAAAATGAAATTACTATTGCGCCATACGCTCCGCCCGATCCGAGTGTAGCGTCATTTACCTTTGAAGTAAATGCAGCCACACTTGCACAAGCTGGCAGTGTCCAATGGCCACGCTATTACGAAGGGACCACAACGTGTACTCAGGGCTGGGTGTCGCCAAATCAGAAGTTTATTTATTATGGTTCGGTTGCTACTCGACTCGCATGGACCTGGAACTATTCTCGCTCTAGCGCATGTGGTGACGCCGTACGGGACACATCATCGGGCAACTATATATCCGGCGTAAGAAGAACTGAAACCAACTATGACTACAATATGCTATATGCGCCCCCACCCCTGTACCCAGTCACCGGAGCATACAATATATTAAACTGGCGCGAAGTTCTTACTAAGCCATAACCCACTCGGGCTAAGATTAAAACAAATCTTGGTATAAGAAAACTGGTTTTTCTAGGTGAATCTGTAAAGACTACACGTGTCCCGATGCACAAAAAGTATTAACCGCCTTAGACGGCCGGCTCAACCATGGCTAGGCAATGCAGCACGGCACATTGAAGCTACGAATACAGGTAGCGCCAAACAATAGCAGGCACTTGGCGACAATAAAAATAAGGCTCCATATGGAGCCTTATTTTTATATGTAACGTTGCTAAGTAAGACTAGTTACTTCGCTTTGTGTATACGACAGCTGGACTTGAACCTTCAAGTGTAGCTGTGAGTACGTATGTGTCACAGAGCGTTGTGGTGTTGTTACAACCGGCAGGGCTTACGGCGTATCCATACTGTGTAGCCGAGCTTGCGCCATCGTTAATGTTGGGTCCTGTAGCCTTAGGGTCCTTCAACGCCTCTGGGTCAAGTCCTTTCATATTGTCGCGACGAAAATCAAGGTCGTTAACGTTATCAACGGTTGGGTAGTACCCAGTTTGTGCGTAGTAAGCCTCTACGTGACCGTTAAGAGCGTTAATATCTGTTTGTCGTTGCGCGTTTCGGCCTTTTTGCTGAATGCCTGTGAAGGTAACGATGACAAGTGTTGCCAAAATACCAATTACGACGATTACAATCAAAAGTTCAACGATCGTAAAACCTTTATTCTTTTTTGCTAGTGAAACCATAAGGGCCCACCCTCCTTGTTAAATATAATTTTTTTAAGTTTGACGGGACGTTGTCCGTACGTCTACACCTGATTATAACCATAAGCACGATAAGGTCAATAGAGACAGCAGGCGCAAAACGTCTTAACTGTTGCCAACATTACTACTAAGGCTTGCGATAGGGCCCATTACGCTGGCGGCAATAAGCCCCACCCCGGCACCCAAAAATAAAATCATAACGGGTTCAATAACAGAGGCGAGGCTGTCTATAGCAGTCGTGACCTCTTCTTCATAAAAGTCAGCAACCTTGATAAGTACTGTATCTGTTGTGCCTGTTTCTTCTCCTACGGCTAGCATCTGCGAGACGATTTTTGGAAAATGCGGGCTGGCTTCAATCACTTCAGAAAGTTGTTTGCCGTTTTTAACCTCTTGAGCGGCTAGTGCTAGTTCGCGCTCAATAACTTTATTGCCTATTGCGCCTCCGGTTACAGCTAGTGCGTCTAGAACTCCCACGCCTGCAGACATAAGCGACGCGAACGTGCGCGAAAAACGAGCAATTGCAACCTTGGTTATAAGTGTTTTTACGATTGGAGTACGTAGCATAAGGGCATGGAACTGATATTTTCCTTTTGGTGTCTTTATGTATCTGCGAATGAGAATTACAGATAAGACCATCAACGGAATAATGATGAATGCGTATTTACGAGAAAACTCACTGATGTCAAGAAGTACTTGGGTATAAATGGGGAGCTTGGCATCTGGGCCTCCAAGGTCATTTAAAATTTTGGCAATTTTTGGCATTAAGCCAAACATAATACCAAAAAACGCGGCCACAGTAATGGCAAGAATGACTATTGGGTACGTCATAGCCCCTTTGATTTTTTTCTTCATGCTTGAGTTTTGCTCCACCTGCGTAGCAAGCCGTTTGAGAATTTCGTCAAGTATACCACCTTCTTCGCCAGCTTTGACCATGTTGACGTAGACGTCATCAAAAACGTTTGGGTACTTGCCGAATGCATCACCAAGAGATGTGCCTGCCTCGACATCTTTCGTAATTTTAGTCAGCACTTCTCTAAAATAGGGGCTGCTTGGACT
>JBATPG010000051.1:0-4577 GCA_049291335.1 Saccharimonadales bacterium (SeqCode)
ATGCACATAAGCCACATTATACGTGGGCAAGAGTTTATTTCGAGCACGCCAAACTACCTAAACCTGTACGAAGCCCTCAAAATTGAGCGGCCAGTCTACGCCACAATGCCGCACATAATGAACGAGCAGGGCAATAAGAAGCTTGGCAAGCGCGACGGCGCCAAAGACGTGCTCGATTACATCCGCGATGGCTACCTGCCAGAAGCACTTGTCAGCTTTATTGCCACCCTAGGCTGGAACGACGGCAGCACCCAAGAACGCTACACCATGGGCGAATTAATCGAAAAGTTTAGCCTAGACAAAGTACAGCGCAGTGGTGCGCGCTTTGACGAAAAGCGCTTACTTTGGGTTAACGGCACGTTTATTCGCGAACTAAGTGTAGACGAGTTGTACACCCGAGTTGCCAATTTCTGGCCCGAAAGCGCTCAAAACGCCAGCGAAGACTTCAAACGCCAGGTGCTAGCACTTGCGCAAGACAGAATGAAAACCCTAGCAGACTTGCCACTGCTCACTTCGTACTTTTTTGCTGAGCCTGCGCGCAACGACAGCCTTATTACAGAGAACAAACAGCTTAAAAAACTATCAGTCGACGAAGTTCAGTCGCTTATCTCCGCCACAGCCGAAAGCCTCGCCAAAGTTGAAACATGGACCGCCGAAGCTATTCAGGAGGCACTAAACCAACTGCTGGAACAAACGGGGCAAAAACCCGGCACACTTTTTAGCTTGGTACGCATATACACCACATGGTCGCCATTTAGCCCACAGCTAAACGAAACCCTCGAACTCCTCGGCAAAGAAACTACCTTGTCTCGATTAGCCACCTAAGCGTCAGCCAATGTAAATTACATAGTGCTAGCTGTCGATCATACCTGGAGCAATCAATTGCAGGCAGCGTTCTACTGTGGCTGTACGTTTTTTAAATCTCGAACTCTCTATTAACGTTGAGCCGTCCGAAACAATCACGTCATAAGCGTTAAGTAATTGTTCGATTGTTGGTCTAGGCTCGATACCGCGCAAAAGAGTGTCTATAGGGACCGCTACGTCACTCATGGTCAAATGACCAAGAATATACGCAGATAGTGGTGTAGCTTGACGAGCCTCAGTGGCATACGGAGATCTTTCTCGGACTATTGGAGCCGGCAATCTATCGTAGCCAGCCTGCATTCCTGAAAGATGATTCGACATAATTATATATTATAACACTTTTTGTCAATATTTCCTATTCATACACATAGTTCGCTGGTGGCAGATGCGCAATGATTCCATAAGACTACCGCTATCTGTTACAATTATGGTTATGTTTAATGACATAAAAACACCTGGTTCAAAAAAAACCAAGGCTTCTAACTCACTCGACCTACCGCCCGTGAAGGACCCAACCGATCTTGGCCCAGCACCACCCCTGTCAGTTTCGCAATCAACGGTTGATTTTGAAATATCAGAGCCAGTCGTACCAGACTCAAATAAGGCTCATTTTTGGGATTTTAGTTGGACGTTCAGCAAACGAACGAATAGTATTTTGGGCACGATTGCGGCGGTACTGCTTGTTGGCGGGCTCATAGCCGTTTGGCAGACTCGTCCAACCGCACAAACCAGTGCGCAGGTTAGCAAGAAACTTCCCAGCAAAAAGCCAGTAGACACACGAGTGGCAAGTAACCTTACTGGCATGCCTGTAGATGCGGCATATAATAGCAAGCCAGTTATAGGGGTAATGATAGAAAATAGCCTTGAAGCGCGGCCGCAAAGTGGTCTTGCCGAGGCGGGGGTTGTTTTTGAGGCTATAGCAGAGGGTGGCATTACGCGCTTTTTGGCTTTGTACCAAGACACCGAACCCGAACTGATTGGCCCTGTCCGCAGTGCACGGCCCTACTATGTACAGTGGTGTGGAAACTTTAACTGTGTCTATGCCCATGTCGGTGGAAGCCCCGAGGCCTTAGCACTTATTCGATCAACCGGTACGAGAGACATGGACCAGTTTGCTAATAGCGGTGCATATACGCGAGTCTCAAATCGTTATGCTCCACACAATGTCTATACCAGTAGTGCAAAGTTGCAACAGCTTGCCACCAGCAAAAGCTTTACTAGCTCTACTTTTACGCCTCTTCTCCGCAAAAAAGACACTCCCAGCAAAACACCTACGGCATCGTCTGTAGCGGTACGTATTTCTAGCGCTAACTACAACTCAACCTATGCCTACGACGCAGCAACCAATAGTTACGTTCGTAGCCAAAAGGACGCACCACACACCAGTGTTGATGCAAAGAATACTCAAATACCTATACGGCCAAAGACGGTAGTTGCACTTACCATGGGGTACGGCGTAGCCAAAGATAAGCATTCGCAGTACAACACCATTGGTAGCGGGCAGGGAACGGTGTTTCAAGATGGCATAGCCACGCCGATAACCTGGACTAAAACCGACACCAAAGCACAGTTTACCTTTACCGATGCAGCTGGACAGCCCGTTGCACTTAACGCTGGTCAAACATGGATAGTGGCTGTTAGTTCAAGTGGGCTTGTAACGCACCAGTAACACCTATGGATTTTTATCAAAAATACTCAAGACAAATAACAAAGTACGCACTAGTTGTAACAATAGTGGCTGGTCTTGTGCCGATAGCCCTAGTCTGGACGCTTGGTGCAAGCCTAGACAGAAACCTTGGTTTTGCACTACTTGCCATATCCTCAGCGCTATCTTTATCGCTCGCGGCGCTTTCTACAAGCCATTATGCTCAAATACCTATGCAGGCTATTTGGCGCGTTGTGCAGTTTATTGCCCCCCACAACACCGAAGTCACCGCCCCAAAGATTGACGCAATTAAAGTTGGTCAAGAAATGGTAGCCAACATGGCAAACAAAATGTACCAGTTTGCCAGCGTCGTTGATGATGTTGAAAAATCAAGCAGCAAACACAAAGACGACATACACACCGACTTCGTAGCCAATGCGTTACCCCTGCCACTGATTGTCCTAGATAAGCAAGAGATTATCACCTATATAAACGCGTCCGGGCCTAGCTATTTTAAGAGTCAGGGCGGCGAAGAGTTGGTCGGCAAGCATATTAACACCGCTTTTGAGCTGGCTTTTTCGGGCAACGAAACTCTCGACGACTGGCTAAAAGGCAAAAAGAAGTCAACCATTACGGCAGATACTCGCTGGGAGCGTGTGCGTATCGGTTTACCGGGCCAAGACAACACGAAACTTTTTGACATGGCGGCCCATTACAATAAAGCTAACCCGCATGGCTACGAAACGCTGCTTGTCCTTTTTGACCACAGCAAGGCCTACGGCCAAGACGACCAAGCGCTAAGCTTTGTAGCGCTCACCGTGCACGAGCTTCGCACACCTCTAACACTACTCCGTGGCTACATAGAGCTGTTTAACGAAGAAATCGGCCCAACGCTCGACGACGAAATGCGTGGCTTTATGCAAAAAATGGACGCCTCTGGTCAACAGCTAGCTGGTTTTGTCGATAACATTTTAAACGTTACTAAAATAGAAGATAACCAGCTTGAGCTACAACTCAAAGAAGAGAACTGGAACGATGTATTAGACCATGTTATCGACGACCTTTCACTGCGCACCAAAGTACGGGGAATTACGATTAAGACAGATATAGACAGTAACTTGCCGACAGTAGCCGTTGACCGATACAGCATATACGAGGTACTGTCGAACCTTATAGATAACGCAGTCAAATATTCGGGCACGTCTAAAGAAGTGTTCATCGGCGCCAGAATTAACCGCGAAGGCATGGTAGAAACCAGTGTTAAAGATTTTGGCCTGGGCATAGACGGCGCTGTGCTACCGCACATTTTTGAAAAATTTTACCGCAACCACCGTAACCGCGCCCAAATAGGTGGCACAGGGCTGGGTCTATACCTTAGTCACGCCATTGTCGACGCCCACCATGGCCAGATGAGTGTTCAAAGCAAAGTAGACCAGGGCAGTACCTTTCGTTTCACTGTTCAGCCGTATGCTACACTGGCTACAGAGCTCAAAGCCGAGGGCGACAACGGCACAATCTCTCGCAGCGCTCACGGCTGGATTAAAAACCACTCATATTATAAGCAATAGGTAAGGTACCATGGACAACAACCGACCCGCACCAACACTTAAAAAAGTTCTTTGCATCGAAGACGAGCATTTTATTAGCGAGCTCTATGCCCGTGCACTCGAAAAAGCAGGCTATCACGTAGACATAGAAATGGATGGTCAAAAGGGTCTAGAGGCTGCGCAAACAGACAAATACGACATTGTTCTGTTAGATCTTATGGTCCCGAGTATTACTGGCATGGACATACTAAACACCCTACGCGACCCCGCCAAAACACCAGACTTCCACGCTCGAGTTATTATTACGACCAACCTCGAACAGCGTGACGATGTTCGGCAACATATAGAATCTCAGGCAGATGGCTACATTGTTAAAGCCAGCATTACCCCTTATGAGTTAGCCGATTTTTTGGCCAACCTCGAACCTTCTCAGTAGTCTATTTGTTGGCAAAAATACACTATGCACATGCCTAAGCATGAGCGTATAGTAACAAGTAGCCATGTGAGGACTGGCGTTTTAA
>JBATPG010000052.1:0-5363 GCA_049291335.1 Saccharimonadales bacterium (SeqCode)
TGACGCAAAAGGTTCGTCAAAGGCTATCAGGCCGGCGTCGTGCATAACCTTAGTCCACATACGTGCATATAGCAAGTGCATAACGGCGTGTTCTGCCCCGCCGATGTAGTCGTCTACGGGTAGCCAAAACTTGGCCCTCTCGGGCGTAAATGGGGCGCTGTCGTTGTGTGGGTCGGCAAAACGCAAGAAGTACCAGCTGCTACATGCAAAGCCATCCATGGTGTCTGTTTCGCGCTTAGCGGGGCCGCCACACGTTGGACAAGACACATTAACCCAGTCACTTACGCTTGCAAGCACGCTTGTGCCTTCACCAGTCGGCAAATAACTCTCAACTTCTGGCAGTACCAATGGTAAATCTGCGTCTGGTACTGGTACTACACCGTCTTTTTCACAGTGAATAACAGGAATTGGGGCTCCCCAGTAGCGCTGCCGACTAATAAGCCAGTCACGAATTTTGTAGTTTGTAACTTCTTTACCTGCGCCGCTTTGCTCTAAATCTGCAACAATAGCTTCACGCGCATCTGCACTTGGCATTTCATTGTACTTACCAGAGTTAATCATTATGCCTTCGCTATGAGTAAAGCCGCTTTCTTTAGCGTTGCTTTGAATGACTGCCTGAATTGGCAGATCAAACTTTGTGGCGAATTCGTAGTCGCGTTCGTCGTGTGCGGGCACTGCCATAATGGCACCAGTGCCATAGCCAGTGAGAACATAGTCGGCTATCCAAACAGGAACATCTTCGCCGTTAACAGGGTTTTTAGCATAGGCACCGGTAAAGACGCCTGTTTTTTCTTTGTTTTCTTGACGTTCTATGTCAGATTTCTTTTGTGCAGCAAGTACGTAGGCATTGACAGCATCTTTTTGCTCTTCGCTAACGATAGTTGCAACAAGTGGGTGCTCGGGCGCCAACACCATAAATGTTGCGCCGTATAGCGTGTCTGGGCGTGTCGTAAACACGGTAACAATGTCGGCAAGTTTTTTGAATGTGTATATAGTAAATTCTGTTTCGAGGGTTACTTCTTTACCATAATAAGCCTGATAGTTCTTCAGCTGCTCGTCTTTATCGGCATATGTTTCATGACCATCGTAATCAACTGGGATGTCAGCAAGTGTATTGGTTTCGATTTCGGTAATTTCGGCGAGAGCAAATGACGTAACGGTTGTTGCGTCGTAACGAGTTTGCAACTTAGAAGTGTCGCCAACTTTGAGATTCTTTGGATCTAAGCGTATGGTAGACCATTTTTTGCCACTTTGAACCAACTCAGTAAGCTCTGGTGTAAATTTAAGCGTGTCAGCGTGCTTTTTGTGCTCTCCAACAACAAATTCTACTTCTGCGCCCTTGCTTTTGCCAATCCAGTTGCGTTGCATGCTTTTTATAGCTTCTGACCAGTCTAGGTTGTCTAGGTCGTCGCTAAGCCTGTCTGCATAGTCGGTAATTTTAAAGAACCACTGCTTAAGCGGCTTTTTAACAACCGTGTTTCCGCAGCGCCAGCACTTGCCTGCTTCTACCTGCTCGTTGGCAAGTACAGTTTTATCTGTTTCGCACCACCACTGCAAGCTGTCTTTTTGGTAAGCCAAACCGCGCTCTAGTAGTAGTTTAAAAAACCATTGTGTCCATTTGTAGTACCTAGGGTCAGACGAGTTAATCTCTCGCGACCAGTCATAGCTAAAGCCCATTTGCGTAAGCTGTGCTTTGAACTTGCTAGTGTTTTCGGCAATGGCCTGTTGTGGGCTAATGCCGTTCTTAATAGCGTAGTTTTCGGCAGGTAACCCAAAGGCGTCCCAACCCATGGGGTGCAGTACATTGTGGCCGGTCATTCGTGCGTGTCGGGCTACGGCGTCACCAATGGTGTAGTTGCGTACGTGTCCTACGTGCATGGCTGCGCCGCTTGGGTACGGGAAATACTCTAAAACATATCGTTTTGGCTTATCAGGAGACTCGGTTGCTTCGTATATCTTCGATTCGGCCCAGCGTTGTTGCCACTTGGGTTCAATCTCTTTTGGGTTATATCGCTTCATATCGATTGTAGTATAACAGGGTTGTGCGGGTAACTAATAGCTTAGGAATGACATAAAAGGGTACGCGCCGTGAATGTCACGAGCGCTAGCCCTAACAAGCTCGCGCAACTGTACTGGTGTAAGCCTTTTACCAGACTGTAGCCTTTGGTCCCAAAACTCATCAACAGATTCGATTGTCTCTTTTAGCATACTTCGTGTTCTCGGATCGGGAATTGATATACGTGCGGTATATGTTTTTGATTGAGCTAATGCATGTTCTGCCAACCTTTCAGCGTATGAAGGTTGCAGCTCACTCAGTCGACTATATGCATCTCCGTTCTTAACTAAGGGGTCAATCTGACGGAGCTTGAAAGGTTTTTGCACCAGGTTAATGCTCTGCTCGTCAGGCTCAACTTCTCCTTCCAAAATTGCAAAACCACTTGGCAAAGTTGGTGGGTAGCCATCAAGGTAGCTTCCGTGCATTGCATCATTAAACGGTATATAACTAGTTCCATCGAAAGCCTCTTTTGTGAATTGTTGCATGTAGCTCATGACCCGCTCATTTTTAGCCGGCCAAACATATTGTCGGTTATACCGTGAAATACTCGTCATCAAAGCTTCGATAGTATGCCCCGCTAGATCAGGCCGAGCGAAAGCTTGCATTTGCCCTGGGTCAGTCACATACATCAGGTCTCGAGGATGAATTTCATTTAAATGGATTAGTCTTGTTTTGTTTTGGTCGTGGTCAAAAAGCCACATATCCGGCGCAGCACCTCGTGCATAGAATATTTTTGTCCTTAGCATAAATAGGTCTAGCACAGCGCGATGTACAGGATTGGACCAGTTTTCTTGAGAAAGTAACAAAAAACCCTCTGCAAATATTCTTGCTCTGTTCACTTCTGTCATGGCAAGCATATTGTCGGGTGTAATTTCAAAATCCTCAGCCCTAAATGCTTGCATAGAAACAACCGCATTCCATCTGTTCATTTCTCGCAGCCCATAGTCTACCCTATCCACGCATAGATCGGGTTGATCAGCTTCAACCCAATCGTTTTTGTCTGGAAATATAACTTCGTCTGGATCAATTTTGTTATTTTCTAGCAAATCTAGGACGCCAGTTGCTCCTAGATATTGCTTAAGTTCTAGGTCGTGCTGATCTTCTTTGCCACCAACTCCCTGAAACAACCAGTCTCCTAAATGTGACCCAGTGGTATGTGCCATGTCAGAAACAAGCGTTCGTAGCTGTAGAATAAGTTTTTCTCGACCACTTATACCGTGCTTTCTAGACAATTGCTCCACGAACAAAACACTTCCCCACAAATGTTCAAATCGTGAGAACGCTCCAGTACCAGGAACAGTGGCGTAATAAGGTGGTAGTGTTAACTGTTCAACAGCTTGAAGGCGACGAATGGGGTCTGAGTAAAATAGGCCGGTGAGCGCAGGCTCATTTATGGCACCCAAGGATAACTGTCGAGGCTCACTATTATCCCAAACAGTGTCATTAAATACCCCGTCTTCCATATTACAGTTAGGAACCCTTACGAGAAAGTTCCGCATGTTTGGCTCTATCACTCCCGCACCTCCGTAGTCTTCGGAAAAATAGTCACTTGGTGACCACATTGACCTATCTGTGATGCCTCTTTCATCGCCAAAACCTGGTATTTTTTCAGGATTCATATTGTAATCATCTTATGATAGGTGTTATTTTGCAAGCAGTAGCTCTATAAACTAATGTATAGTTAAATGCATGATAAAAGTACATGTTGTGTGTGGGGGAATATATAACGAACGCGAGGTCTCGTTGCGCTCTGGTAAAGCAGTTGCAGAAGCATTACAAAATGCAGGCTACGACGTTGCTATTTTAGATTCCGATGCACCGCTGCTCGATTTGTTTAGCTGCGACGTGATATTCCCCGTACTTCATGGAAAAGGTGGTGAAGACGGCACGATACAAAAAACATATGAAGATAATGACACTAAATTTGTCGGTTCAGGATCTCAAGCGTCAGAACAATGCTTCGATAAGCCAAGCTACAAAGTGCAGCTCACTAAATCCCACATCACAACTCCCAACGGTGCTGTTCTAACCAAAGAGGCGTACCAAAATCATGCACTTAAAAAACAACCCCATGTGGTGAAGCCATTTGATGGTGGCTCGAGCCTCGATAACCACATAGTGCGCGACCCAGATGCCTATGATTTTGACAAAGTTTTTGCAACGTTTGATGTATACGGAGAGATGCTTGTCGAAGAACTGATAGTCGGCACAGAAATAACCGTGGGCATTCTCGGGGACACGGCCCTACCCGTAATTGAAATTATCCCTCCTAAAGATGCAGAGTTTGACTACGAGAACAAATACAACGGCAAAACTCAAGAACTTTGCCCACCAGTGCATGTTTCAAAAGCTGACCAAGAACTAGCGCAAGAGTTGGCTCTTCGCATTCATACAATGTTTGATTGTAGAGATTTGTCTCGTACCGATATGATAATTTCTCGTAGTGGCACACTATATGTTCTCGAAACAAATACTATGCCTGGGATGACAAACCAGAGCCTGTACCCACGCATGGCAGCAACAGCTGGGCTACCCATGGAAAAACTCGTGTCACAGCTAGTGCGGTACGCCCTTAGTCGCTAAATTTTTTCTGCTTTATCTTGGTCCAGCTTGCATCTTGGCGGACTAGTTTTTGGCTGTCATTTGGGTGGGCCAGCAACTGTTTGATAGCCTCTTCTGCAAAGACTCCGTTTTGAGACCCTTTGGCAAGGACTACTGCATGCTCTTGTAAGTGTTTTAGTACAAACTGCCCCGCGTCTTTAGGGTTCATAAAACTATGAACCACGCAGCCGTTAGCTCGGGCCTGTGGCGCCAGCCACCTTTTGGCGTCGGCAGCGATAGTTACGACCATGTCGAGTGTTTTGCTGTTGCAATAGGCGCCTACTTCTTCGTGGGCCTGCTTGGAGTACTCGCCAAGCTCGTTCATGCTACCTAGTATGGCAATTTTTTGCGGAGATTTAGCCTGGTACAGTACATCTAGCGCAGCCTTAACGGCTATTGGCGTTGAGTTATAGGTGTCGTCGATAAGTACAGACTGTTTTTTGCCTGCTAAAACCTGCATTCTGCCAGCAAAGGGTTGCAAATTGCTTAGACCTTCTTGAATGTCACCTGGCGCAACGCCCAGAACATCGGCAACAGAGGCCGCGGCCAGTGCCACTTTGGTGCCCTGCGTCCCGGCATAGGCTATCTTAGAAGCAATTTTGCCAGAAGGTAAGTCTAGTGTTAGCCGCTGGCCGTCGACTTGTTCATTTGATGATGTAGCAAAATAATTGTGCGCGACATTTGTAGTAAGGCTGTATTCAAGAAA
>JBATPG010000053.1:0-7648 GCA_049291335.1 Saccharimonadales bacterium (SeqCode)
CTCTTTTCCTTAGGCGTCAGCTGCAAGATCATAACTGTGACGAATCAAAGCATGCAGCTCTTCTTCGGGAACTTGGCCAGTTAGTATCATGGTATTCCAATGTTTTTTGTGGAGGTGATAGCCGGGCATTACCGTTTCGTACTTTTCGCGTAGAACTAAGGCTAGTTGGGGGTCGCATTTTAAGCTAATGTTTACGGGTTCTTTGCCCTCGGCAATTAGTGCAAACATTTTTTCGTGTACTTTATACACGGCAACACTTTCGCCAAAAGGATAATCTAAAACAGCATTTGGCATGCTCAGTACAAATTCTTCTACAGTTTTGTGGTCCATGGCCTCTATTGTACCAAAAATGTATACGGCTTTCTTTTATATGGATTTTTTACTGATTAAGCAGTATAATAGGCCTTATCGAGGGAGAAAAACATGACTGGGAGGTCTCATTATGAAACTACGAATACGGCGTGCAAAGACCTATAAACTGTATAAGAGTACCTCAACAAAAGTCATAAATATTTCTACCTCTATGCTCTTAGTAGCACTGAGCCTCGGTGGCGCATTACCTGCATTTATTACTTCTACCGCCAGCGCCACTGGTCTGCCCGTAACGACTACCAACCTCCAGGGTTGGGTAAAGTACGGTAACGTAGAACCAGAATTTGTGTCAGCACCATCAACAATTGGTACCGGTGCATTAAAGCTTTCAACGCCACTTGGGCCCGATTATGTTGGCCTAGATCATGACCTAAGTACAATGCCTTTAGCAAAAGACGTGCATGTTAGCTACGATACAAAGCGACTTGGTGGGCCTGCTCACGCAGCGCCCGCTTATGTGCTTGCAATAGATAAAGATGGTAACTCAGCTACGCAAGATTATTTCTGGGCTTGGTATGAGCCCGTTTACAACAACGCTAGCAATAAAGACTACTCTGTCTGGAACAATTGGGATATTACATCTAGCTCTGTTTTTTGGTTTAACGGAGCAAAACCTGCAGAAGCAGTTTCGTATTCTCAAACACTTGATAGCGTACTCGTCAACCTTCCAGACGCTAAAGTTATTGGTGTCTCATTAAATATGGGGTCCGGTAACGCCGGATGGTCTGGTCTTGTCGACAATGTAATGACCCCAGATGCTACTTATAACTTTGAACCTGTAACAATAGCTCCTTGCACCACAACAAACAACATACACTCAACAAACCTACAAAACTGGAACACAAGTGAGACACGTGCGACGGGCCACAATGAAGTTACAGCCAATGGTCTTCGCGTTTGGACAGAAAGCAATACTTCAACAGACAAAGCGGCTGGTTACTATGCAGCCTCATTTAACTTAGCAGATCTTGGTGAAGGATTCGGTCTCAATGCGACTGGCACCGATGCCATCCCACCTGCCCTTCAGCTAACGGTTGACCTTGATGGCAATGGCACTCTCGAAGGTAACCTTGTGGCAGAGCCAGCATTTTATGGGGCGAACTCTCTCTGGCTTTCATCCAACTGGAGCGGCATAGACCTTAGCAAAGCCCCTACCGCTTTCGACGGCGGCGGCGTGCACAAAGGCGGAAACGTAAATGATTGGCTCTCAGCATTTCCTAACGCCAAAGTAAAAGCAATTGGCTACAGTCTAGGCAGTGGGGTAAAAGGTGACTTTGTTATTACTAAGCTTACCGCAGGCTGCACTAACTATACGTTTGGCCCACAAGCGCCAACACTTATCGTTGCAACCCCAGCAGAGAATTCATATGCATCTACTGTTGCTAACAGCAACAAACTTAAAATAACTGGTACATTTACCGACGATGTCAAAGCAAACTACGCAACTATGCAACTTGTCAAAGACGGTAACTCAGTAGCCATCGGTACTCTGTATGGGTTTGGTTCTGTCTATAACCCTGCTGCTACTTACGCTAACGCAGACGGTTCATACACCTTCGACTTGCCTGTGCCCGCTAACCTTGCAGACGGCCAATACAGCTTGTTCTACACCGGCACAGACTTCGAAGGAGGGATAACCAGCCGTATGGAACGAAAGTTCACCATAGACAACACGGCACCTACTGGGGTTGCTACCTACGCTGGGGGCAACACATTAGGAAATGTCATTTACCTGAGCACTATAGACGACCTTAGCTACAGCCTTGCCTTAAACGACAACCTCAACCTAGAACACACCTCTTATGCCGTCTGGAAAGCTGACAGTAACTATAACAACCGCACGCTATTCTGCGGCAACTGGAACGGCGCAATTACAAGCGTAAACGTAAGTGGTACTTCTGCTAGCCTAACCGGCAACGTAAAAGATTGTAGCCCTACAGGTGACTGGTCAAGTGGTAACTACGTTATAATGCACATTGTTTACGATGCTGCTGGAAACATCTTGTATTTTAACGCTCCCTATCCTGGGCAACGATTCTCTATAGACAGCACTGCACCTACCATAACTGTTAAGCCAGGCTATAAGGGCGATGCAGTAAGCAAAGTCTTTAGCGAGGTTAGTTTCCAGCTATATGACTCAAACAAAGTAGATAAGTACGTTATAAACGGCCACACCTCAGACTTTACAAACAACAATTACAGCGACGCAAATTACATAAATGTTAAGCCGTACCTAGTACAAGGCACTAACACCCTTACCCTTTACGATGTTTCTGGTAACACTACCGTTTACGCGTTTACATACGACTCAACTGCACCTGAAGTTAATCTATTGGCACCGGCTGGTGTCACTAACGCAAATAGTATCGCGGTTCTAGGTTCTGTAACAGACGCAAACATGCACTACTACGCCTGCTACATCACAACCGGCCAGCCTATAACTGCCTTCGGCAAAACATGGTCTACTGGCCAAGAACCAAAAAGTGGTGCAAGTCACGACCAATCACTGGCAGACGGCAACTGCGTTACAACGTTCGCTAACGCCGACACAGGCTCAACTACTAGCCCCGTAACTCTTGGCAACTTCGATGTATCAGGACTACCAGATGGCACCTACACGGTGCACGTGCACGGCCATGACAGGGCGGGTAACGCAACAGATACAGCCACAGACTTTATCATCGACCGGACTGCGCCAGTCGTTGCTATTACTGGCTACGGTCAAGCTGGTAATATCATACAACCTGTTGTTACCGTCGACGGCAGCACAAGTCCAACTGGGAACACATACAGCTGGTCAACTAACCCTAATGTAACCGTCAGTAACCTCAACG
This sequence comes from Saccharimonadales bacterium (SeqCode), assembly GCA_049291335.1. Classification (GTDB taxonomy): domain Bacteria; phylum Patescibacteriota; class Saccharimonadia; order Saccharimonadales; family UBA4665; genus JAGXIT01. The sequence goes on from JBATPG010000053.1 coordinate 3,207, forward strand.
CATTAAACCCAAGCTTTACAGCAAATGCCGATGGGACCTATGCATTTACACTTACTGCAACCGACCAAGCTGGTAATAGCAGTAGCGCAACATTGAACTTCACCTACACATCACCACCCGCCCCAGACACTGAAGGCGAAGTACAAGGTGCAACGAGTAATTCTACTGGAAATGGCCAACGCGACGGGCAAGAAACAGCTGGCTTTAGCCCTGTCAATACCTTTGCGTCAACTACACCTCAAGCCATTACAACTCTAACCGATAGTGGAGACGGCACAACTGCCCCAGAAGTACTCGGCGAGACAACTAGCGAAAAAAGCAGTCAGGTAAATCCAGCCTCAGACACTGTTGCTCTCGTCAACGACACACAAGACGAGAAAAGCGGCGGGTTTATGGGCCTTGGTTGGTGGTGGATTGCTGTCTTCGCCGCAGTTGCAGCTATCTGGTTCTTTCTAGCCGCACGACGAGACGAAGAAGACAAATAGTTCCAGCCTAAATACTGCCCCTCCAAAATAGAGCCCATTTTTGGGGCTCTATTTTAGTTCTACAAGTACACATATAGATTTTATGTTATGTCGGTGGGGAGTTGTTTGAGCCAACTTAAGTAGTAGTCGAGTTCGGTCATAGAGGCTTGTATGTCGTCGTAGGCACGGTGCACATCTTGCTTTTCGTAGTTAACACCGTATTTGCCCTGCATAAACACCTTCCAGCTACTAACGTCGAGCATGCGGTAGTGTAGCTTTTGGTCTAGCTTGGGCCACCAGTGTTTCATGAAATTTCTGTCGTTATAAATGCTGTTACCTGCTAGTATGGCTGGTTCGTTGCCAAAATGCTCTGCTAGTAGCGCTATAAGCTCGTTTTCTACCTCGTAGCTTGGCTTGCCTTCTGCACATTTACGTATAAAATCTTCTTTATTTTCTGGATAACTCTGCCACCAAGGGTTTTGCTCCATACGAGAGGTGATGATATCTGCCGGCTGATGAATAATTTCGCAGTAACTAGCTAGCTTGTTACCCTGAAAATCAGTGATTTCTGCGGCTACTTCTAAAATAACGTCACTTGTGGCGTCTAGCCCAGTCATTTCTAGGTCAACCCAAAGTAGCTTCGTCGGCATGCGGTTTTTATCTATGTCACTCATATTCTTCCTTTAGTATAGCGCACTGACTACGGGCGTTCTATGCACGGCGCTTTGCGTACCCATTCTGGGTTCTCTATTAGGTCTACCATTGCTTGTGCAACTGCTTGCCTGTTGACGGTTGCCAACGGGTTTTTTGTAGGTACTTTGGCTAGTTTGTAGGCATCAGAGCCTCGGTTATTCATTACGGGTGAACGTAGAACAATCCATTCGAGATCACTTTTTTGTAATAGCCGAATATGCTCTTCGCTGTCTGCGAGCACCTTTGGCGCGACAGCAGACATCATAAAATGGCCCGCTTTTTGGACTGGGTTAGGTTTGTCTGTGCTTATTACTGCACCAGAGCCAGTTAGGCTGACTAATCTGTGCACATTGTGCTGCTTCATAGCGGGAACAATGGCGCGCATGGCGCTAGAAAGTACATCGCCATTTTTACTGCCCCAGCTACTTACGCATGAAAGGACTGCCCCGGCGCCTTCAATCACCCCGGCTACTGCGTCGGTGTCATGTACGTCTAGTTTTTTAACAAACAGGTTTGGTGTACCCTGAAAAATATCGCGGCTATGAACAACCGCAAAGACGTCGTGTTTTTGGGCAAGCAAAAGCTCGACCACTCGTGATCCTACCTTGCCCGAAGCCCCAAAAACAACAACTTTCATAGTGGTAGTATACCCTACCCTTGCTCTTATCGGTTACGCTACATCTAGCTCTTCGCGCGCCGCTGCTAGTGCGTTTGAATACCATACAAGCTCTTCAAGCAGGGCGTCTAGCTGGCCTTGTGGACCCCATGGGTTTGCCGCAACAGCTGCGTCTAAAGTACCTTGTTCGTCAATAATTTCACTCATGCCAGAAACAGCGTTGAACTTAGGTATAACAACTGCCTGCGCTTCTGACAAAATTTCTTTTAGGTGCATGGCTGCACGAGCACCACCGACAGTACCGTGAGACGCAATAGCTACTGGCTTGCGCTTTAGTTCCCAGGTCATAAAGTCAAAGGTGTTCTTCAGTTCAGCAGGAATAGAGTGGTTGTACTCTGGCGTAACGTACACGTAAGCGTCAAAACTACCAATTTTGTCGAGCCACTTTTGCGCCTCTGGTGATGGTGTTCGGTCTGGGTTATAGCGAGGTGAAACTGCTTCGTTAAAAAATGGCAATGGGTAGTCTTTAATGTCTACATGTTCGACTTCTACGCCCTCAATTTTTTCGGCTGTGTTTATGATCCACTGTGACTGCTTGTGCGTAGCACGTCCTGGTCGTGAAGTTCCGGTAATAACTGCTAATTTCATATAATTTACTCCTTGTGCTATACTTTTTATAGTGATTACTCACTAACTATACATTATATAGTGTTACTATAGCAAGGGAACGGAGACTGAAAATAATATTTTTATTTTCAAATCGAGTACCCGCAGCAATCTCGCGGTAGCGAGATACATTGTAAAGTATGAAAAATTCTCAAACTCTTGAACCCCGCATAGGCTGTATTGCAGCAGCTATGGAAATAGTCGGCCAAAAATGGACCGCCCTTGTTATTCGCGATTTATACGAAGGCCCTAGACGCTTTAGTGAGCTAGAAAAAAGTGTTGAAGGCGTTAACCCACGCACCCTCAGCCAGCGTTTAGACGCACTCGAAGAGCACGGCATTGTAACCCGCAAAACTTTCTCAGAAGTTCCACCACGAATTGAATACACACTCACCGAAAAAGGTCGTGACCTAGCCCCTATACTACGCCAAATGGCTGCCTGGGGCGACAAATACCATTCTGAATGCTAGTCGCCTTTAGGTGTAAAGTCTAACGAACACGAATTTATACAGTAATGGTTCCCCGACGGGTGATCGTCTACCCCAGTAAACAAATGGCCCAGGTGGCCACCGCAATTTGCGCAAGTTATTTCTGTGCGGGCCATCCCCATGTCGTCGTCTGGTGTCAAAACAATTGAAGTATCGTCCATTGCTTCTGCGAAGCTGGGCCAACCTATCAACCCTGGTGTGGTAGAGTCATATTTTTCTTTTGCGTCGAAAAGCGAGGCACCGCAGTTTGCGCACGCGTATACGCCCGGTCGTGTTTCGTTAAGTAGCTCGCCTGTGCCGGGCATTTCGGTGCCTTTATTAAACAAAACGCGTTTTTGCTCGTCTGTTAAACTAGGGTTTTGTTGCATAAAAACTCCTTATTTTTTAGGCTCTTTTGGTTTATCAAGTTTGTCGAGCTTAAAAAACTTCACAACTACGTAAATGGTTATAAGCACAAAAATAAAACTAACAAGTACATATATAAACTTTCCCCAGGTTATTTGGGCTTTGTTGGTACCACTACCAATGGTGATTACTCTGGTTTGTAGATCTTGCCCAACAATAACGTTAAGAACAGGCGTTATAAAACTGTCTACAAATTGCTTTATGAGTGTTTGGGCCTGCTGACCGATTATAAAACCAACGGCTAGACCTACAACGGCTTTTTCGCGCAAAAAGTCTACAAAACCACCAACGCCTTCACGCACATAATCCTGTGGCTCGTCGAGCAGTATCGTAATGTTACGCTTCTTTTTGTCTTTAGGTTGGGTTATGCGTACGCTACCATCGGCATGTTCTACGACTCGCGTTTCGTTTGCTGGTGCCTTCTTTAGTTTAGTGTCTTGCTTTGCCATAGTCATATACTCCAGGGTTACATTTTGTTGGGGGCGTGTATGCCAAGTAGTTCAAGACCATTCTTGAGCACGTCTGCGTACCTGGTAACCAACGCTGCGCGGTGGGCTTCTCGCTCGTCACCTACTACCCTGTTATTTTCATAAAAACGGTTAAACGCTTGCGCAAGCTCGTATAAGTACGTACAAATGTGGTGCGGCATATACTCGTGCGTTGCACGGTTAACCGCTTCGCTGTATTCGCCAAGTTTCAAAGCAAGTGTTCGCTCGGCATCAAGATATTCAGTACTGTCTGCTTCTGATGTAGCGGCCGTGGCTTTTCGTAAAATACTTCGGGCCCTGGCATGAGCATACTGTAGGTACGGACCACTGTTACCCTCGAGCGCAATAGACTCTGTTGGGTCGTATGAAATGTCGCCGCCAATACGTACTTTGGCAAAAGCATATTTAACAGCCGCAAGCACCGTTTCTTCGTTGGCACCGAGGTTTGTCTCTGTTGCAGCATCTCGTGCGGCCTGGATAATATCAAGTGCAGTAACAATGTTGCCCTTTCGAGAGCTCATTTTTACCCCGCCTTGCAGTTTTACCATGCCGTGGCTTAGGTGACGAGTCCGCCCTACTGGCTCAGGGGCAAAGTTGGACACGCTGTGCAACATAACTTCAA
>JBATPG010000054.1:0-9071 GCA_049291335.1 Saccharimonadales bacterium (SeqCode)
CTGGTGCAACAGTTACGAGCCCTGTGGTTAACACCACGGCTACAACTGCAAGCACCGACGTAACCCTAACCGCTGCTGGCACCTACAACGCAACTGTAAGCGTACGAACAAGTGAAGGCGTTAAGACGGCTCCTGCTTGTAACACTACTATTACCGTAGAAGCAGAAAAAGTTCCTGGTGTTTCAATCGACAAAAAAGTTGATGGTGTTGAAAGCAAACAAGTTGCGGTTAACCAAAACTTTGTATACGGCGTGGTTGTTCGAAACACGGGCAACGTAAAACTTACAAATGTTGTAGTACGTGACCCAGCTCCAACTGGCGTTCAGATGATCTCTGCAGACAAGGGTGTAATTACAAACAATGTTTGGACCTACACAATCCCTGTACTAGAAGTTGGCCAGAGCATGACCTTCAACATCACAGCAAAAGTTACGCAACAAATCGAAGGTAGAATCGTTAACACTGCTTGCGTAAACGCACCAGAAGTTAACCCTGACGAACCTACCAAGAACGATGACTGTGACGATGCAACCGTTACTGTACCTCCAGTAGTTGTTAAGAACCCAAACATCAGCATTGTTAAGACAGTTGATGGCGTAGAGACCAAGCAAGTAAACGTTAACGAAATCTTTACCTACGAGCTTGTCATAAAGAACACTGGCGAAGTAGACATGAAGAACGTTGCTGTCAGCGACGACGCACCTGAAGGTGTAACTCTTCTCACAGCAGACAAGGGTACCGTAGCAGCAAACGGCGACAGCTGGTCATACGTAATCCCAGAACTAAAAATTGGTGAAAGTGTAACTGTAGAGCTAACTGCAAAAGTTGACACATATGTCGCTGGCAGTCTTGTTAACACTGCTTGCGTAAACGCACCAGAAGTTAACCCTGACGAACCAACCAAAGATGACGCATGTGACACAGCAACTGTTACGGTAACTCCTCCAGTAACACCACCTGAAGTTCCCGAAGTTCCTACTACTCCAGAAGTGCTTCCAGCAACTGGCGCAGGTAGCGTACTAGGTATCTTTGCAATCGTTACTGCAGCTGGCGTACTTGCTCACCGAGCATTTCTACGCAGCAAGCTTAACTAAGGCAAAGCCTCGCGAGAGAAGCGTCATAGACTGACCGCTCGAACTATCAAAAACACCCCGCGTATATTGCGGGGTGTTTTTGCTAAGGTCAATTGTTGTTGGTTTTTCTGCGTTTTACTTGATGTGTGTGGACTTTTGTGGAACAATACCAAGTAACAGTCTACAAAAGGAAAACATATGCATATTAAAATCAGTCGTCCACGATTATCAAAAGCAAAGCTCGGCTTTCTTTCTGGCTTTATTTCATTACTAGCCGTTGTCGGCATAGCCGTCCCTACCTACGCGGTCGGTTGTGACAGCAACGCAATTATGTACTGTGGCTATTCTACGCCTTCAGATTTTATCCGTAAGGTAAAAGGCAACGCCAGTGGCAATGGCCATAATGACCTACAAGCCATCTACAACAACTTTGGTTTTACTAGTGGTGACTACGATCGCTTTATTAAGAACGCCAAACCAGCTACAGTAGACCGCTCTGGCAAAATATATGTAAACGGGCAAGTTGTTGGCATGAGTGCCGTTAGCTTTGGTCGCTCAAAAGCATCGCACGATGGTCCCGGTATGCAGACGCGTAAAATTGGCTCAAGTGTTATTTACGGCAACTCAACCTCGCAGTCATTCGTTTCGCAAAACACTTTTACGGGGCATGTGCTTTTTGACGCAAACGGCACGCCAGAATTTGTTGTGCTCGACGATTGTGGCAACCCAGTAACGGGTAAATTTGTTAGTTCAAGTGCCAAATGTACAACCTTAAACGCCACTCAGGTAGCAGGAAAGGTAAACACCTACAACTTTACTGCCAACGCAAGTAAAACCGGCTTAGCTAACATTACTAAGTACGTCTATGACTTTGGAGACGGCACAACCAAGACCACCACTAGTGGCAGTACGGTCGTAACTCACACCTATGCAAAACCTGGTAACTACACCGCAAAAGTAACGGTGCACGCAACGGCACCGGGTGGCACGAACATTGTTTCTACTTCGGCAAGTTGTACTAAAACTATTGTTGTTCCATTTTACTCATGTGTAAGCCTTAAAGGCCCTGAACCAAACGAACTAACGTACACATTTGTTGCTACTGCTCAGTACGGTGGCGGCGCACAGTTTGTTAGCGCAGACTTTAACTTTGGCGATGGCAACACCAAAACTGGTGTTAAGCCAAATGGCGCAACCGCAACAACTACGCATACCTACGCCAAAGCGGGCACCTACAGTGTTTCTGCGCTACTAAAGTTTAACGTTAACGGAGCTGTCGTTACCGCACCAGCATGTAAGGCAACCGTGCAGCCAGAAAAAGAACCTGTGCCAGAGTGTAAGCCGGGCGTGCCCGTCGGTGACTCACGTTGTACACCATGTCCGTACAACCCAGACTTACCTAGTGACGACCCGAACTGTGTTGAGGCAGTCACCGAACTGCCAAATACCGGCGCTGGCAATGTTATTGCCATAACGAGCGCTGCGCTAATCGGTGGATTCTTACTGTACCGACACTTGCTGTTTAAACAACATAAAGCGGCGTTTATGGCGGCAGATAACGACACGTTACCGTTGCCTCTAGCCAACCCACTAGAAACCGAGCACCCACTCGCTGGTACACCACTTGAAGAACAAGCCAAAAAAGGCTTTAGGCGTCGTCCTTTCTAGAAGTAAGCTAGTTTTAGGCCGGTCAGCCACTAGAAAAATGTAGTACATTGTGCTATAATCAACAGAGTAATTTGAGAGATCGTGACTGACCGCTCTTTTACAAAACCCTTGCCCCTTGTGGCAGGGGTTTTCTAATGACCTCTGTTGTGTTACAATATTTCTGCTGTAACTTGCGTTTCAAATTACCAAATTATTAAACCAAGTAGCTAGTCTACTGTTTGAAAATTTGAAAGGAGAAACATAGCGTCAAGTTGATGCTTTTGCCGAAAGGCAAAACGAAACAGCACGCGTAGGTTTGGACGCGGTCCCATCGTCTAGAGTGAGAAAAGCCAGTGGCTTTTTGCAAGAGGACTTTTCAGATTAACAACTTGTTGGTAGTATGAAAATCCTGGGGGTGCAGAATGTGCTTAGGACACCAGGCTGTCCGAATCTCTACGATACATAGTGGAGGCAGGTCAGAGTAACAAACCATATCAAGGTCCCATCGTCTAGTGGTTAGGACACCGGGTTTTCATCCCGGCAACAGGAGTTCAATTCTCCTTGGGATCACCATTTTCGTTATACATAAAAAGTCTCCGTCAGGAGACTTTTTGCTATTATTTACATATGAATGCTTTGCTATTGCCTGGAAACAGCTCACGTCACGGTGAGTGGGTAGAGATTTTGAAGTCGGCAGTTGCTGCTAATTTTCAATATACCAAGACGCAACACTACCTACACTGGCAAACGGGTGGCGACAAGGCTGATATCGATTACGAGATCAGTGTTGCTCAGACTGAGGTCGAGCAGCTTGAACCTTATATAATTATTGCTAAATCTATCGGTACCGCTATTTCTGTAAAAGGTGTAGCAGACGGAAAGTTAAAGCCAAAGAAACTTATCTTACTCGGCGTGCCGATAAATGGCGGTGTTTCGAAGAATGTATTTTCAGACTGGCTCCAGCAAATAAATGTTACGGTAGCTTTTGTGCAAAACACTAACGACCCATATGGTTCGTTCTCGAGCGTTAAGGAAGCCTTTGAAGGTAAAGGTCATAATATTACATTTATTGAGCTGCCAGGTGAGACGCACGATTATCTAGACTTTGAGGCTATTGTAAAGCTGATTTGAACACAGATTATGACTCCAGCGGCTTATTGCACTGTCAGTATTCTTATAAATCGAGTGAATTGGGATCACCAAAGAAGAAGCGTCAGTGAAGCTGGCGTTTTTTCTTTGGTGCTTTCGCTTATGCTATACTCGGATTATAGATAATTAAACAACAAAAAGGTAAATAGTAATGAACCCAAGCACTGACAAAGACTCGTCTGTTGGCGACAGTTCGGTAGTCCCGTTAGAAAATACTCAGTCTCAACCTACGGTTATCCAACCTACTTCTACAAACTCGTCGACAAACGTGACTCCTTTTTCTGAGCCAGACTTTACTGTCTCGCCAGCGGCTTCTGCGTCTTCAGGCGTTTCACCAAGCCCTTCTCGGGCTTTTGAACCCAGCGCGCCTACTACCGCGCCTATGGCGTCGGTTGACGGGTTTACTGCGTCTGCCGCGACTACGTCGCTCGACATTACTTCGCAGGCACCAGTAGCGGTTGAAGTGCCAGTCAGCCAACCTGTGCAGCCAGCAACCCCTACACAACAACCGGCTTCAGTAGTGTTTGCAAGTGACGAGACTGCATTTACGCCAGAAACCCCACCTGTCAAAAAAAGTAAGAAAAAGTTATACATTATTGGCGGCAGCGTTGGCCTTATGCTACTACTTGTTGCGACAGGAGTGTTTGGATTTTATTTGCCAAATCGGCCCAGTGCAGTCTGGAACACGGGCATAAACCGCACCGGTAAGGCGCTGGACTCGGTCGTCCAGTCGGCTACCGAGAAAAAAACACTCGAAACTCTTAGTACTTCAAAAATTAGCGGTGAGCTAAACGCGACGTATCAGGGTTCAACATACAAAGGTACAGTTACTACTAAGTTTAAAGACAACGACTCTGACACTGGCGTTACTGTCGCTATGAAATCAACCGATGTCAATATGAACGTAGGGCTAAAAGTGCTAACAGAAACAGTCAAAGACAGCAGCTACCCGAACGCATACTTTCAGTTCACCGGGCTTAAAGAACTCGGCATACTAGACATGGCCTCGCCAGGGCTTGGTGAGTATGAAGGCAAGTGGATTAGCATTCCTGCCGCGACCTATCAAAAATGGATACAGCAAATTTCTGGCGAAGAGTCAGAAGCAGCCAAATATAGCAGTGCAGACATAGCCGAAATTTCTCAAACAGTTATTGCGGTAACAAACAACTATGTGTTTTCGACCGACCCAGAAAAAGCGGTTTTAAAGCAAAATAGCTTTGTTGGCAAAGAAACAGTTGACGACATAAAAACATACCATTACAAAGTGAGCGTAAACCAAGAGCATGCCAAAGACTACTGCGTGGCGCTTGTAAATGAAGTTACAAAAACCAAAGCCTTTAAAAACCTAACCGGCTACAGCGACGAAGACGTTAACAGCACCCGCGAAGATGGCGTCAAGTCATGCAAAGACGACGCAGCCAAACAGGTTAAAGAGTCTGACGAATACGACATGTGGATTGACGGTAAGTATAAGCTCATATATAAAGTTCGCGTCAACGACAAAGACGCCAAAGGCGACTACCAAGAGTTTGGCCAACGCTACACAGGGGGCGACGTGCTTACATTTTTCTACAACCTGCACAGCGAAGAGAACAAGGGTGACGTAAAGGTCTCGTTTGTCTACAACGCAAAAACGTTTGTTACGACAATGACGCTTGACGGCGAAAGTAAATCCAAAGAAAATCCGTCTAGTCTTGACGCCAAGGTAACTTTTGAACCTAGTAATGACGAGGTTAAGATAACAGCACCAAAAGACGCCGTGCCGATTGAAACAATATTGCAACAGCTGGGCATAGCATTGCCAGAGGAATCTACAGAAGTTCAGGGTGCGGCTTCTGGTAGTCTTAAGGCGCGAGCGCAAGATGCCGAGAGGCAAACAGACATTAATGCACTACATAATCATGCGCAAATGAACTATGCGCTAAATGGTACGTACCCCACTTTAGCGCAATTCAACAATGCAGATTATCGTAACTCAAATCTGAAGGCCTTAGACAGCGAGGCGTTAAAAGACCCGGGCGGCACTTCACAAGGTGGGCTAGTTGGAGCGAAAACTGCCAACAAATATGCCTATATTGGTACGGGCTGTACAACTGACGGCTGTGATTCATATACATTAGTCGCCGTACTTTCTGACGGTTCAACGTATGAGAAGCAACCTAATTAGCCAAAGTGCTTGGCAATCATAAACATAAGCAGGTACACTAGACACTATGCATGGAACCCATTCTATTTCTTTAACCAAATATAAACGAACGAAAATCATTGCTACGGTTGGCCCGTCCACCGATAGTTACAAATCAATATGGAAGCTAATCGACGAAGGCGCCAACGGCTTGCGGCTAAACTTTAGCCACGGCACTCACGAAGAACGCGACAAACAAATCGCCTGGATTCGCAAAGCGAGTAAAGAGCTCAAAAAGCCAGTCGCCATTATACAAGATTTGCAGGGGCCCAAGATTCGCCTCGGCGACTTTGACGACGTTATAACGGTTCAAACTGGCAAAAGCTTTCGGTTTAAGTTTGGCGCAGACTGGCATGTCGAAGGCATAATTCCAACACAATACGACTTGTCGAAAAAAGTTAAACGGGGCGAGCGACTGTACTTATACGACGGTAAAGTCCGTATGGAAATAACAAATGTTGCAGACGGCATTGTTCATGCGCGTGCTACAAACGACGGCATTCTTATTCAGCGCAAGGGCATTAACCTGCCCGATACAGACTTTGGCGGTGATGTTATAACAACCAAAGATAAAGCAGACCTGGCGTATGGTAGTCAGCAAGACATTGACTATGTCGCTATGAGCTTTATTCAAACACCCAAAGACGTTGAAGCTATGCGCAGAATAATCAAGAACCTAGGTAGTGATTGCAAAATTATCGCAAAAATTGAAACAAAACTAGCCGTAGAAAACCTAGAAGCCATTGTCCGAGAAACCGATGCCGTCATGGTTGCTAGGGGCGATCTTGCCGTTGAAACAGAACCCGAGAGTGTGCCAATAGTACAACGTCAAATCATTGGGTTTGGTTTGCAATATGCTAAGCCAGTCATTGTGGCGACACAAATGCTAGCCAGTATGACCGATATGCCCGAGCCTACTCGTGCCGAAGTGTCCGATGTTGCAACAGCGGTGCTTCTAGGCGCAGACTGCGTCATGCTAAGCGACGAGACAGCAAACGGTAAGTACCCTATTGATTCTGTGCGTGTTATGAAGCGAGTAGTTATGTATACGCAGTCACACGCACCCCTCAAGACAGTGTACAACCATACTACAGGTAGCGATGCCGATTCCAAGCAACTTGCCATTAGCCGAGGTATTATTCGCATGGCAGAAAACATTAAGGCTGCCGCTATAGTTGCAGAGACTAAAAGTGGCGCTACGGCCCTGCAAATAGCTTCCGAACGACCCAACGTGCCTATTATTGCGGTAACCGACACCGACAGAACTGCGCAACAGCTGGCAATAGTCTATGACATCAAAAGTTATGTACGACCAGTAAGTAAGCAGGCAGCAAAACGGCTCAGTGATTTTTTGCGTCACAACGAGGTGCTTAAAAAGGGCGATATTGTTGTGCTAGTGAGCGGCGAATACCCAGGTGTTGTAGGTACGACAGACACCATAAAAGTTCGCCAGCTTGAATAAGAAGTAAATATTTTTGATTTTATAAGCACTAGCAGTACAATTAAGGTAATTGTTGCAAGAACAGCAGTCGAGCTATATCAAAACGACTGATACGCAATGAGGTGGGCATGAGTTTTTCTAAGAAAACAATAAAAGATATTGAACTATCGGGCAAGAAGGTACTTCTTCGCACTGACTACAATGTCCCTTTATCTAGTAAGGGTGAGATTGAAGACGATTATCGTATTGTCCAAAGTCTGCCCACTATACGTTATTTATTAGAAAATGGTGCAAGCGTCATACTATGTTCACACCTAGGACGCCCCGACGGTAAAGTAACACCGGCCTTTAGCCTGTTTCCAGTTGCTAAGCGTTTGCAAAAGCTTTTGGGTGTCGATGTTGAGTTTGTGCCCGAGACTGTGGGCGAACGCGCTCAAAAGGCCGCAGCAAAACTGCAAAAAGGCCAAGTGCTCTTGCTTGAAAACTTGCGATTTCAGGCCGCAGAAGAAAATAACGATGCCGATTTTGGCGCTCAGCTGGCCAGTTTGGCAGATGTTTTTGTGCAAGATGGCTTTGGTGTTGTACACCGAGCTCACGCCAGTACCGACGCCGTTACCCGCACTATTCAAAGCGTGGCTGGTTTATTGCTTGAGCGAGAAGTCGACACCATAACAGAAGTAATGGAAAAACCAGAAAAGCCGCTAGTAGCCGTTATTGGCGGTGCCAAAATTACCGACAAAATTGAAGTACTGCGTCGGCTTATTGCTATTGCAGACGTTGTGGTCGTGGGTGGAGCAATGGCAAACACTTTCTTACAAGCCAAAGGCATACGAATAGGTAAAAGCAAAACCGAGGCCGCCGAGCTTCCTCTAGCTAAAGAGATTATTGCAGAGGCTATGGCCGAACAGAAAAAGCGCAACTTTGTATTTTATTTGCCGCAAGACGGTGTTGTTGCTAGTAAAGTTGATCCCAAAGCACCAACTCGCATTGTCGACTGGAGCGCCCATGTTATTGCAGAGATTGAAGCCTACCCTAAAAGACCAGCTCATTCGGCCAGTCAAGTCAAAGACGACGAGCTTATACTCGACGTTGGTCCGTTTAGCGGTGCATTTATTGCCGGAGTCATGCAGTTAGCTAAGACAGTTGTTTGGAACGGTTCGTTGGGTGTCACCGAGACTAGGGGTCTTCAAGGCCCTATTGGACCAACCGCGCACGGTACCGAGTTACTAATTGAAGCAATTTTAGGCCAGTTTGGAAATCGTCCATTTAGTTTAGTGGGTGGTGGTGACACTGTTGCGTTTGTTGAGTCTATGGGGCTCGTAGACAGCTTTAATCATGTTTCTACTGGTGGAGGCGCAAGCCTAGAACTAATGAGCGGCAAAAAACTACCCGGTGTTGAAGCACTCATAGATAAAGGATAAGCACTAAGGTACAATAAACGTAAACAATCATGCAGAATAAAACACTCATCATCGCCAACTGGAAAAACCATAATAAGACAACCCTACGGTTTTTCTCATCGCGCCGTGCAAAAAATGTCATTTTTGCTCGGGCTGCTCTTTTCCAAGGAGAACAG
>JBATPG010000055.1:0-8147 GCA_049291335.1 Saccharimonadales bacterium (SeqCode)
AGCTTAGAAGATGGCATGAATGCGCTGTTTGAGGAGATGATTGTGCGCAAAGAACTGGCTGACAATTTTTGTATGTATACAGAAGACGTCACCTCTTTAGACGCCGCACCGAACTGGGCTATAGAGACGCTAACTGCGCACAGCCATGATTTGCGCGAACATGTGTACAATCTCGAAGAGTTTGAGCATGCCAAAACCCACGACGAAATATGGAACGCCGCCCAACTGCAACTAACCAAAACAGGTAAAATGCACGGCTACATGCGTATGTACTGGGCTAAGAAAATATTAGAATGGACGCCCAGCGCCCAAACAGCCGTAGACTACGCTGTGTATCTCAACGACCACTATTCGTTAGACGGTGGCGACCCAAACGGCTACGTAGGCATTTTGTGGTCTATGGCCGGCTTGCACGACAGGCCATGGCTAGAACGTCCAATTTTTGGCAAAGTGCGCTATATGAATGCCGCTGGCTTAAAGCGAAAGTTCGACACAGAGGCCTATGTGGAAAAATGGAGCCTGGCAAAGTAGCAAGCGCAATTGTGCCATTGGTTTCACGACACTGAATTGCATAGCGTGAGTCTAGTTACTGATGCTATTTATTTTTTGGCCCTACATAGTTTGCTTCACCCAGCGCCAGCATAGGATAACCGACAAATGGGAAGAAGAACAGGCCAATTATGCCAAACGCTCCGCTTTTGTTAAAGCGCTTCGCGAGGTCTAGGGAAAGAATAATCACCATAATAAGACTAACTATGGGTATAAAAAGCAGTATGAAGTTCCAGCCGCTTTGGCCTGCAATACGAAACAAGATGTACGCATTATAAAAAGGCACAATAGCCTTCCAGCCTTCTTCGCCGGCTTTTTCAAAAATCTTCCACAACGAAATTATCACAATTAATAAAACAAGCGTATAGCCCATGCTTGCGGCTTGGCCAGTGTTGGCCGTTTCTGATACAAGAGGGCTCACGCCTGCTTGTGCTAGTAGTGAATGTACTGACATAGTGTTCTCTTTTATTGTTTATTGCTTAAGGATACCACGTCTCGCCGGGACAACAGGCCTAGGATTTTTCAGATTGTCTTAGAGGCCGTGCCAAATAAAAAACATCCGCATAATATGGCGGATGTTTTTTATTAAACTAAAGGTTCAGTTTATTCGTGTTTTTGGCCCACGTACTCTGCGTCGCCAAACGCAAGCATTGGGAACCCAACGACACTGAACAAGAAGAGGCCAACTATGCCAAACGCGCTGCTTTTACCAAAATGCTTTGCAAGGTCTAGCGAAATCATAACCGCAACAACAACATTGACTATTGGGATGAGCGCCAGCAAAAAGCCCCAACCATTTCGACCAGCGATACGGAACAAAGTATAGCTGTTATAAAAAGGCACAATTGCCTTCCAGCCTTCTTCGCCAGCTTTTTCAAAAATCTTCCACATAGAAACAATCATAAGAGCAAGCACAAAAAAGTAGAGTGCTATGAACAGGCCACTACCGAGTAGTCCGCCACCACTTGTTGGTTCTACGGTGTACACCGTAACATCTGTTTGAGCTAAAGTTGATACTAGGGACATAGTTATTCTCCTCGTAAGTTTATAGCCTTAGAATACCACCTTTTATCCAGATACAATATCTGCAAAATTTTTGCGGGTTGTCCCTATATGAGCTGGTGGCTATGAAACATGTCAAATTCTTCAACCCATTTTTCGGCTTTTGCTGTACCCCCAAGCAAATGCTGAAGGTAAAAACACACCCCAGCGGTGAAAAGCTCATCGTTGGGACCTGGGCTGACATCTGCTGCCTTAGCCTGGGCGGCTAATTCTATGTGGGTTGCGCGAACAGTAGATTCTGTAATTGTTCCCATGCGCGCCATATGGATTCCCCTGGCCACTACAACACCATAAAATCCTAATAGCCTAGCATCCTCTGACTTATCATCCTCAATCGACCTATTAGTTCGAAAATACTCTCGAGCTACTTTGTCCCCAAGATACCGTTCCAGTTTTGCCTTTACTACATTAGTAGGAGCGACTTTTTCTGCCCAGGAACCAAGCCCGGCATCTATTTCTGTAAGTGGCTCAATGTACATACGCCCATGCTACTCTTGGCTGTCGCAGAACGCAACTTGCGCAAAACCTGCTGGCCCTTTATGCCACGAAGCAGTAGAAAACAGTCTATTCCTTACACTATGAGAGTCTAACGATTAATTTGCCGGTTGTATTTAGCGCTTACGAGTCATTAGGCGTAAGTTAGACACGTAGTGTGTCGGGTTAACGCCAGGGTGGCTGAGTACGTATTCGATATGTTTGTCGACAAAAGAAATGATGTTGTCTGGATGATCCGTAGCGTTAGAGCTGTAGGTAGATCCAGTGTGGTATATTTCGTCTTTGGCCATTTTGGTTAGAGCTTCAACAAACTCTTTGCCTTCTTCGCTGTTCATGAACAACTCGTGTTTTTTTGTCATATGCATACACCAGACTCCTTATTACTGCGGGTTGCTGATGTTGGTTGCAACACTCGCTTAGTACGCGCTTTCGTTAATGAACGTTAGGGCGTAGCCAGTTTTACCTGCTCGTCCTGCTCGTCCGATACGGTGAATGTAATCTTCATATTCTGAAGGGGCTGTGTAATTAATAACGTGACTTACGTTATCTACGTCGATACCACGAGCTGCAACGTCGGTAGCGACAAGTATGTCGAGGTTGTTTTGCTTGAACTGTGCAAGCGTTCGTTGGCGTTGAGACTGGCTTTTGCCGCCATGAAGTGAGCCGGTAGAGAACCCGCGAGTTCGCAAAGCTTCGTGCAACGCTTCAACATCACGTTGGGTTTCATCGAAGATAATAGCTTTGGTAACACCTTGTGCAAGCAGCACTTCGTGTAGTTTGTCGAGCTTGTCACTGTGTTTGTGGAAACGAACAACATCTTGATGAACGCGCTCGCTTGGCGATGAAGAGGTTTGTAGTGCAATAACAGTAGTATCTGCACTAAAGCGAGACAAGAGTGAGGTTACTTTAGAATCCATGGTTGCCGAGAAAAAGAACGACTGACGTTCTGGCGCACAGCCGGTAACAATTTCTGTAACGTCGTCTATGAAGCCCATGTCCAGCATGCGGTCTACTTCGTCTAGTGCAATAAGGTTGCAACGGTTTAGTTTTAGTGTGCCACGCTTGACGTGGTCAAGAATTCGGCCGGGTGTACCAACAACTAGCTGAGGCTTAACGCCGAGCTCGCGAATTTGACGCCCAATGTTAGTGCCACCAATTAGTAGTGCACCACGTATGCCAGAACTCTTAGCAAGTTGGCCTAGTTCGGCTTCGATTTGCTCTGCGAGTTCACGAGTAGGAGCGACGATAAGTGCGCAGCTACCAGGGTTTGTAAGTAGTGCGTTGATAATTGGCAAACCAAAAGCAGCTGTTTTACCAGTGCCGGTGCCAGCGATACCTAAAATATCTTCACCACGTAGGCCAGCTGGAACAGCTTGGTCCTGAATAGGTGTTGGTTGTTCGTAGCCTTTTGCCGCAAGGTTCTTGGCTACTGTTGGGTGCAAGTCAAAGTCACTGAACTTGTGTTCTGCTATAATCACATGTTCTTTAATATCTGTTGCTACTCGAATAAATTTGCTTGAATGAATTTGTTTAGTACTTTTTTTGTATGAACTGCGTCGACGGTTTCCACCGCCTCCACCGCCACCGCTCCTGCCGTAGGCAGGCTTAGAATTTCGTGGCGCAAAACTGCGCCCAGGTCGACTTGAATAAGACATTATGATCCTTCTTGGTTAGAGTTATAGTTACGTATTGCCGTACATGACACCGTAGCTGTGCAGAACTCACCATGGGATCATAGATTAACAATTCCTATAATAGTAGCATAAAAATAATCTAGCTGCAAGGGTAAGTATTTTCTAGGTACTTACCCACATCTGTTATTTTTGACTTCGATGCGTCTTGCTGTGAACTCGTAGTTATTGCTCCCAAGGGAACGTTGCGTGGCCAAAGTGGCCATAGCGGGCGGTTTGCTCGTAAATGGGCCGCTTAAGGTCAAGTTGGCTAATTATGCCTCGTGGTGTTAAATCATAGCCTGTAATTGTTTGAGCGTCTCCATCAACGACTACTGTTGCTTCAAGGGGGCTTGCGTAGCCAATTGCATATGCTAAGTACACAAAGACTTCTTTAGCGCCATGTTTTCGTAAATAATCTATCGCAATTTTTCTTGCAATGTAGGCTGCAGACCTGTCTACCTTGCTTGGGTCTTTGCCACTAAACGCGCCCCCACCGATTGGTATGCGTGGGCCGTAGTTATCAATAACCAACTTTCTGCCAGTCAGCCCTGCGTCGGCATCAAACCCGCCTTGGTCCCAGTCACCGGCTGGGTTTATGTGAAACTCGACTGAGTCTTCTCCTGTAACTGCCAATGGTTCGGCTTTGAGCCACGCTTGGACCTGTTCTGCAAGCTCATTGTGTGAGGCATGCTGAAAACTGGCAACAATTGAGGCAATTTTTCCGTCTTTTGTAGTGACTTGTGTTTTGCCGTCATACGGCCATTGTGCATATAGATGCTGGTTCAGTTTGCGAGCTAACACCACTTCGAGCGGCAGTAGTTCTGGGGTTTCGTTTGTGGCATAGCCAACCATTATGCCCTGGTCGCCTGCTCCGCCCGTATCGACACCTTGGGCAATTTCAGAGCTCTGCTCGGCAATGTGTTGAATCACTTCAACATCATCTCCCGCTATTTTATGTACTAGGTTTGCCACTTGTACGTTTTTGATTTGGCTTGTTACTTCACCCGTAACAAACACCGTTCCATGACCACCTGCTACATCTATGGCAACGCGCGCATCTGGATCTAGCGCTAAATACGCATCCAAAATCGCGTCGGATATTTGGTCGCATAGCTTGTCGGGGTGTTTTGGTGAAACACTCTCTGCGGTTTTATAAGTTGACATAAAAAATACTCCTTTCGCGCATCTTTCCGCCCGTGCAGAAAAGATAAAGGAGTATAGAAATATAATCTTATCTTTCCCGGCTGGGCTAGAAGGGGCACCACTACCCTAATAAGACACCCCTGAAGGGGTTTCTTATCGCGCCGGGCAAAAAATGTCATTTTTGCTCGGGCTGATCTTCCCCGAAAAACAGGGTAGATGCAAGGTTGGTTGCCGGCGGGTCATAGAGCTAGTTCTCTCTCCGCACTCTGGATACGCAATTATTTAATGTACTTTTACAGTATATCAGAAACTTGGCAGTGGTATAATTGCGACAATGGAGCAGCCAAAAGAACGATTTAAACTTATTCCTGCTGTGTATCTGGTGCTTCGAAAAGACGACAAGGTTTTATTGCTACGACGTGCCAATACTGGCTATCAAGATGGTCTGTATGGGTTAGTAGCTGGTCACCTAGATGGCGATGAAGGAGCAACTGAAGCGATGGCCCGCGAAGCCAAAGAAGAGGCTGGAATAGTTATAGATCCTAACCATCTCAGGTTTGTGCATGTTTCACATCGACTGAGCCGAAACGAAATTGGCCAAGAACGTATTGATATATTTTTTGAAGCTACACAGTGGATGGGTGAAATTGTAAATGTCGAACCACATAAATGTGATGACCTAGCATGGTTTTCGGTCAGTGAGTTGCCCGAAGCAATGATTCCATTTGTCCGGCTAGTGCTTATAGACATAGTAAACGGAACTAGCTACTCCGAATACGTAACCGAACCAACAGAATAATCAGGTACTAGTTAACGACGCCGTAGAAACTTTCGAGTAGGTTGTAGACTACATAGGCTGGCCATACCATAGCCTTTAAAAACCCAGTAATTACAGAAGAAAACCCACTCGCCGCTTGCATAAAGTAAATCAGCGCCCCAATAAACCCTACAAAATATAATGCCCCTGCACTGCCTTGATCTGCTGCTTTTGCCATAACACACCTCCCTTTATAGCTACAGCATACACCTACCATGGGTACATGGTACAGGTTATTGTATAGTCAGCCAGCGGCGAAGAATGTCTTTGAGGCCCTCTTCTTTTGCCAAGATATCTTGGAGGTTTTCGAACGTTATAACGGTGCGGATGTTTGAAGCGGATTTGCCTAGATTCTCAGGGTCATCAAGTTCTGGTGGGGCATTTTTGTCTTCTTTTCTGGTGGCCCCCATGTGCAGCACAAGTTTTACTTTGCCCTCTTTGTTCATAACGTTAAATGTTATGCGGTCTTCACCGTTGTGAACGTAGTTTGGGGCGTTCCATTTTATGTTTTCAATAAGGTTTGGTTCTGCTTCAAAAATAATACCCCGAAGTTCGTTTACTTGGTCTAGGGTGTTTTCGTCGAGTTCGTCAAGGAACTCGGCAACAGTTTCGTACTTGTTCATACGTTTATGGTACCAACAATTACGCCACTGTGGAACAAATTTTAGTTAAATGTTTAAAAAAACTAATGTTAAGCTTTTGGGGTAAAATCTGGGCTCATCCATAATGGCTCCCATGTGTTGCCGTCTGGGTCTTCTACCTCGTAGCCATACATCATATCTGTCGAAACACCTGTGTCTATCTGGAAATAATCACCGCCATTAGCTTTTGCGGTATCTGCAAATCGCTGGACGGCTTCTTTGCTTTCAAGCGACAGCGCCAAAAGAACACCACTTGTTTTTGCGGTCTCAGCCACTGTCTTGTCTCGTAAGAAAGTTTTATAAAAATCATGTGTCAGTAGCATAACAATAATTTCATCTGACCATTTCATGCTACATGCATTGTCGTCAGAGAAATCAGGGTTCTTAGTAAAACCAAGCGCCTCATAGAATGTAATCGATCGAGTCAAATCGGTCACAGGTAGATTAATGTATATCTGTTTGCTCATAGTTTTCCTCCTAGTATGTTCACTATTCTGGCATTTGCAAACAACTGCAACAATAAAAAAACTTACAAGGGAATTTAACTGGGCGTAAGTGCTAGGAGTCGGTCGCTGTTTTTCCAAGAAATAGGTAGTAGCCGTCCCATCGGCCGGGTTGCTGGTCGACCCCGTACACGTTTTCTAGTGTTTGCCATGTGTTGCCCGTCATGCGAGTTACCCTGGCGAGTACTTGTAAGCGTGCCCTGCCTAGTGATACATCGCCAATTGCATCTACCATGCCTGGCGTAATGGTTTCGCGCAACACGGCTGTGCCCGTTCGATCCAACAGCCTTGACACTTCTTGTAGTAAGCAGACCGTACGTGACCATGACTGTGCAATAAGCGGGTCGCAAAACACATTGCTGGCTACTACTTCGTTGGCTATGCCTGCCGGTAGTACTGTTTCAGTGTGGTACTCGCCGTCATAGGTCTGGTCGTTCGAAAGTATATCTTTCTGAGTCACCTTGCCTTTACCAATGTTGTGCTGGAGAAAAAAGGCATTTTTGCCCACGAACAACTCTTGTGTTCGCTTTGCGGCAAACTCTTTGCCCTGACCTCTCATGCCTGCCTCAACGCCTATATAGCACTGCTGGCCTGTAAAAGAATGTGGCTGAAGGTCTACCACTGGGTAGCGGCCATGCCCCAGCTCTACCATAGTAAAACTGTCGTTACTGGCTCTAGTTTCTAGATAATCCAATACCTCAAATTTTGGCGCTGTTTGTACAGGGCTAATCATAATTCAATTATAACACAAAAACGCAATATAATCAATTATTTACGATATAGCAGTAGTTCCTGCTACTATTTTGGCTTGTTCTTGCAAATATGCGGGTAACTGTTTTGGGCAGCTAATTTGCAACAAGAGTGATGGTCATTTCTAGGGAGTAGGACCCACTAGCTTGTTCTGTGGGGATTGTTTGGTTGAGCGCAATATTTGTAAAGTCCCAATAACATTCGGTGTTGGCATTCACATTTGCGCTTAAGAGATTGATTGAGTCTGCCACGCCTTCGTTGAAACTTGTCGTGCCACCGATGGTGAGCCCGGTCGAGCTACATTTTGCCATGGGAGCTATAGTCGCCGCAGCAGTGTCTACGGTCAATCGACCAGCAAGAACATCGGTGTCTCCACCATCCTCGCAGCCCGAAGGAGCACCCGACAGGTCATTATAGTCGTATAAATGCGCGTTGCCACTTGTGTGCCAGGCAGCCGAGGCGCCATTTGTAGCGGCGAGCGACATGGTCCACCCTGCTGTTCCCGACATATTAC
>JBATPG010000056.1:0-5490 GCA_049291335.1 Saccharimonadales bacterium (SeqCode)
GCTATGCGTGCTAAATCACCGCTTGCTTGCAGCTTTTCTAGTAGTGTTAATGTGCTGGTGTCTACAATAATAGAAGCGTCGAAGTGGTGGGGGATTTCAGAGGTAACTCTGTCCCAGCCGTCTAAAATTCGAATATAGCCCGGCATGTCTACAGCGCAGTACATAATAACTTTTTTGCCGTGTGTCTCGAGCAGTTCCTCTAGGGCCAGTGCGCTACCAAGACTGTCGGCGTCGGGGTTGTCTGCATGTATAACAACAATAGTATTTGCAGAGCGCAAAATTGAGCGTATGGTGTCTTTCATCTGGTAAGTATTGTACCCTGAGAACGCGTGTACGCCTAGATTATGTCACAGATGTAGCTTTAAAAGTTTTGGCGGCCTTCTAGGGCACGGCTTAGGGTTATTTGATCGGCATATTCTAAGTCGGCGCCAATGGGTAAGCCACGCGCTAAACGAGTAATTCGAACGTTTGAATCTTCGAGTTGTTGCTGAATAAACAAGGCTGTTGATTCACCTTCTACGCTGGCGTTAGTAGCTAAAATAATCTCTTCCACCTCATCGTCTTTTATTCGTTTTACCAGCTCTTTAATATGCAAATCGTCTGGCCCAATGCCGTCTATCGGTGAGACTAATCCGCCAAGCACATGGTAGGTGCCGCTAAAGCTAGCTGTTTTTTCAAGCGCCATTATGTCAAATGGCTCTGCTACCACGGCAATGGTTTGTTTGTCGCGTTTAGGGTCGGTGTAGAGCGGCGAAACGTCCAGATCAACGTCAATTAAGGCAAAAGTAACTGGGCAGTATTTAACACTTTCATGAAGCGTGTCTAGCGTGCTACTAAGGGCCTTGGCATACTTTGGGTCTCGACGTATAAGCATGTATGCATAGCGCTCTGCTGTGCGAGAACCTACGCCTGGCAAGTTTGCAAAGGCGTCAACAACGTCCTGGAGTGCTGTAGGGAGAACCTGCATAGACTACGTTACAGGCCGAGGTTACCAAGTGCGCCAAGCATTGGCTGCATTTTCTCGGCAGCTACTTTTTGGCTTTCGCTTATGGCGTCGCGAACGGCGTCTTCAAGCCATCGCTCTAGCTCGTCAATGTCATTAAGATCTACCATTTCTGGGTCTACATGAATTTTCTTAATCTTTTGCTCGCCCGTAATCTCTACTCGCACGGCACCGTTACCCTGCTCTACCGTAATAATCATCTTTTGTAGTTCTTTTTGAATTTTCTTAGCTTGCATTAGCATCTTTGCTTGATCAAATTTACTCATAGTGACTCCTTCTGTAATGTATCTATTGTACCAAAGTTATTTTTGCTCTATTGAAAACACTTGCTTTGTGACCACATTGTTTGGCCAAGCGTCAAAGTAAGATCTAGTGTGATACCCGAGCGCAAATACTACAATAAGTACAATTACGCCTACACCAATTCCACGGGCAATTGGATTTCGGGGGAATACTGCCAGCCATTCATTGAGGAAATAATACATGCCGCCAGCAATGAGGAGGTATAGTAACGGAACTAATGCAGGTATAAACATACCGCCGCTAACGAGAATGAGTGCAGTGGCAATACCTATAGCACCAAGTAAGTGGTAGTTTGTGTTGTGCCTAGGCCGTTTTAGCTGGGCATAGACACCCAAAATAAGTAACACAAGCTCTGCAATGGTTAGTAGTGCTCCACCGTGGGTGACATATTCGGGTGAAAAGCCAGAGTGATAGAACAACGTAGAAATAAGCGTCTGAGCGTTATTTAGTATTGTGTCGATTGCTGGGAAATTTTGCGGCAAACCAAGCCATGTTAATAGCAGTTGCGGGGTTCGTATAAATGCCCAAACGAGTGGCGCAATAGCGAGCAGGCTCGCAAAAACAATAATGCTCTTATGAACAAGCGCTAGGCGTGACCACAAACGAAACAGCTTCTTTCGCCTAAGAACAATCGTTAGAAGTATCTGCCAAATAAGCCCAGGTATATATACAAGTGCTGCAAAAATCACTGAAGACATGTATATTAACCGACGTCGCCAGCCAGGTGCGGCTTGGTGAATCAGTATAGGCATGGCAAAAAGTACGAGTACGCTAAACTGCAACACTGCTGCTGTGCCAAGTCTGCCAGAGTGTAAGAACCCATTAGAAAATGCAAAAAGCACCGTAGAAAGAATTGCTACTCGTTTGCTAAGCCACGAGCGAACAATATAGTAAAACAAAAAGACCGCTGCAGCCGCAAAAAGCACAGATGTAATACGGGTGACTCCGTAGCTATGCTGTCCTAAAGTTGAAACTGTCCAAATAATAAGTTTGTGCGGCAACTCTAGCGGATTGTCGTAGATAAATCTCCATGACTGGGCTGACATAAATGTCGTTACTTCTGAAGAACTGTATCTGTTACCGGTTAAACTAAGCAGTTTGTAGCTTAAAAGAGCAGCTATTGCGCTTAGCGCAACTAGGCTCACTAATACAGACTTGCCGATGTTCCCCAGCGAAGAAAATGATTTTTTCATATACCTTACAAATAAGTATACACTATATTGTTTTCTGCTCCCTAGCCTTCGTCGAACGGCGATGAGTTGTGCGTGGTGTCTAGTGAAGTAATCCGCTGTTTGTCACGGTTAAAGTACAATTCTACGCCACCAACAGGCCCGTTTCGGTGTTTTTTAATTAACACGTCCATAATGTTCTTGCGGTCGGTTTCAGGGTTATAGTAGTCTTCACGGTATAAAAATGCCACCACATCGGCGTCTTGCTCTATAGATCCAGACTCACGAAGGTCTGAAAGCTGTGGAATTTGTGGATGACGGCTTTCAACGCTACGGCTTAGCTGGCTGAGTGCAATAACAGGAACGTTTAGTTCCCTGGCAACGCCTTTTAGGCCACGAGAAATTTCTGATATTTCTTGTACACGGTTACCGTCTCCACCAAAACGACTACCGCCACTCATAAGCTGCAGGTAATCAACTATAACAAGCCCAAGTTTTTGGGTATGTGCCTCGCGACGAGCCTTGGTGCGTAAGTCGCTAACAGTAATTCCTGGAGTATCGTCGATGTAAATCTTGGCTTCGCTGAGCGCTCCCATGGCTTCGCCAAGCTTTTCAAAGTCGTTGTCTGTCAGCTTGCCTGTGCGTAAGGCCCATGCATCAACACCAGATTCCATAGAAAGCAGCCTGTCTACAAGCTGTTCTTTGCTCATTTCCAGACTAAATATAAGAACTGACTCTTTAGCTTCTGTAGCAATTTTGTGTGCCAAGTTCAGCACAAACGCTGTTTTACCCATAGAAGGACGAGCCGCTAGAATAAATAAATCTGAAGGCTGCAAACCGGCAAGCATGTTGTCTAAGTCTCGGTAGCTGGTAGGTATACCTCTTAATTTATTGCTATCTTTGTGTAGGTCGTCTAAACGTTCAAAGCTTTCTGCTAACACCGTTTCAATGCTTACGACACTTTGCTTAACGTGTTGTTTGCTGACTTCAAAAAGACGCGTCTCGGCCTCTTCTATCAGTTCTTTAAGATTCTTGGATTCGTCTCGTCCAAGCTGTGTCATGTCGTCACTGGTTGCGATAAGGCGTCGTCGCAGTGCCTTTTCTGCGACAATATCTGCGTATTGCTCAACATGAGACGCTGTTGGCACAAAGTTAGTGAGTTCTGAAAGATATGCGGCGCCACCGACCATTTCTAAAAAGCCAGTGCCCTGTAGCTGATCGGCCAGTGTTAGTACGTCTATAGCTGAACGCTTTTCGTACAGCGTACGAAGCGCTTCGTATATACGAGCATGCTTCGGGTCAAAAAAGTCGTTTGGGGTTATGCGGTCGGCGATTTTAATAATAGCATCTGTATCAATAAGAATCGCGCCAAGCAACGAAGCTTCGGCGTCGACATTCTGTGGTAGTGCCTGTGAGTTATCTGCCATTGTCGTACTTCCCCTGTGCAATGAACTATAACAGTTCAGCCCCTCCAAAGATATTGCTTATGGTAGAGAGTGTTTGTGAGTCATCAGACTTTTTGGCGGCTGGTTTTGCTACGGTCGTGCTGTCTTGCTCAATTACGATTATTGTTTTGGCGCCTCGTGAAGCTGTAATCGCGTCGGATAAAAGTGTCATATTTTTTGATTCTTTAAGGCGCTTAATGTGAAAAGCAAAGCGTAGTGTCAGATGAAGCGTGTCGCCCTCGAGCCGTGGTTTTGCCATGCGTGCTATGCCGTACAACGTGTTATATTTTGCCTTAATTTTTGATAATACTTCTTGCCAAAGCTCTTCAGCTTCGAAGTCCCGAGTAACCTTAAGGGGTGTTTCGGCAGGCGTCTCTTCAGACTCTGGTAAAGGCCCTACGGCTAGTACATCTTTTGGTTCTAACGGGGTAGTAGATTTTGCACTGTCATTTTTGGGCAAAGTAGTTGACGACTTGCTTTTAACGGGCTCGGCAGGTGCGGGTGCTGTGGGGATCGCTTGCGTAGGAGCAGAAGGAGCAGGTACTACGGCTGCTGGAATGCCTTGCGGTTGAAGAGCAACGTCGAATAGTGCTAGCTCTAGCATTTGTTTTGGTTGCAGCGAACCCGGCACGTTTAGCAGCAGACGAAGCAAGCCAATCGCTTGACTTGAGGTAAGTGCGCCTGTCTGGTTGATTAGACCGTCGCGTACAACTGCAGCTATCTGTTCTGCAATAACACTCGGGTCATAGCCCTCACCCAGTAGTTCGGCAACCGTACTTGCAATTGCTGTTGTGTTACCTGTGGCAATCGCCTGTAAAAGTGCCTGTATAAGCTCTTGCGGGGCCCGGCCAAGTACGCGTAGCACGTCGCTTTTAGTAACAGCTTCGCTACTTGAACTTAGTTGATCGAGCAAGCTAATACTGTCTCTAAAGCTGCCTTCTCCGTGTTCGGCAATAAGGCCTAGCGCTTCGTCGTCTATGGCAATTGATTCCTTTTTGGCAATAACTTTTAGATGCGCGGTAACTTCTGCTTTGCTGACAGGTAAAAAAGTAAAGCGCTGCGTGCGGCTAATAATGGTCTTTGGGAGCTTGTGGCCTTCCGTGGTAGCCAAGATAAAAATGACGTGTGCTGGAGGTTCCTCAAGAGTTTTTAGGAGTGCGTTAAAGGCCTCTTTGGTAAGCATGTGAACTTCGTCGATAATGTAAATTTTGTACTTTGCACTAGTGGGAGCTGTAGAAACTTTGTCGCGTAAATCTCGAATTTCGTCTATACGTCGATTACTTGCAGCATCAATTTCTATAATGTCGAGGTGGCCGTCTTCAGAGTATGGCAGCTGGTTGATTTCATGTGCCAATATACGAGCAATAGATGTTTTGCCGACTCCTCGAGGGCCTGTTAGCAAATAGGCGTGGCTTAACTTGCCCGTCTTGAGTGCGTTCTTAAACGTTGAGGTAATATGGTCTTGCCCAATTATTTCCTCAAGCGACCGTGAACGGTATTTTCTGTATAACGCCTGCCCCATTACGATACATTATAGATGCTACGAGTGCATTCTTCGAATGTAGTAATT
>JBATPG010000057.1:0-2892 GCA_049291335.1 Saccharimonadales bacterium (SeqCode)
ACCATTAAGGCACGAGATTCTACCGCACGAAGCGTCTCTAGTGATACAGCCACCAAGATAAGCACACTCGTACCACCAATAGCTATGCTAGTGTTAATAAACATCTGGGCAATAATAGGCATGATAGCTAGTAAACCAAGGCTAATAGCTCCAAAAAGCGTCAGACGGTTAACAGTGCGGCCTAAGTACTTTTCTGTTTGCAAGCCAGAACGAACGCCATCGATAAAGCCACCTTGTTTTTGCAGGTTCTCGGCAATCTCGCGGTTGTTGAACGTTATGCTGGTGTAGAAATAGGTAAAGAGCACTACGAGCAAGAAGTACGTTATAGGGTATATGTACGGCGCGTAGCCGCCAGCCGCGAATGTTTGCGGACTTGGTGTTTGGAACCATAGCGTTAGCTTAGCCCCTAGGTCTTGCCATTGCTGACTGTCGCTATTGGTTAGTAACGAACCAACAAAACTAGGTACGCTTAAGAAGGCGATCGCAAAGATAATAGGCACAACACCGGCTGTGATAAGTTTGACCGGCAACGTCGTAGTGACTCCACCATATGTTCTGTTTCCTTGAACGCGTTTGGCGTAGTTAATGGTTAGTCTGCGAGCCGCCTCGTTCAACATAACGACTATCCACGTAGTTACTAGAACCACCGCCCCAATGAGCAAGGCAAACCAAAATGCTTGTTGGTTAATAGGAAGTTGCACACCAAAGACTGACCATTTGTCTTCACTGTTGTATATAGAGGTAGCAAGACCGCTAATGGTGGCCGGCAAGCCACTTACGATACCTACGGTAATTAGCAATGAAATACCGTTACCAACTGATTTTTCTGTAATCTGTTCACCCATCCACATAAGTAGCATAGAACCACCTGTTAGAGCAGCCACCATAAGTACCCACTGCATAAGTGAGGTGTTCGCAGTAATGTCACCTATACCGCCAACTTGTTGGGCGTACTGTCGAATTAGGTAAATAGAACCAATTGCCTGCACTATAGCAAGTGGCAAGGTTAGTAAGCGGGTGTATTGATTAATGCGTTTTTGGCCAGATTCGCCGTCTTTACGCATTTCTTCTAGCTTAGGAATAGCTTTGGTAAGCAACTGCATAATAATGCTGGCGTTAATGTACGGGCCAAGACCAGCGATCATAATAGAGAAGTTAGCCAGAGCGCCACCGCTAAGAATGTTAATGAAGCTCAAAAGCTCAGGTGTGTTACTGGTAAATAGGTTGTCGAGAACCTGTTTAAGGGTCTCTGGGTCAGCAAGTGGCACCGGAACGTGTGCTAAGACACGAAAAATAAACAATATACCGAGCACTGCAAAAATGCGCTTACGCATTTCAGCATGTTTGAATGAAGCACCAATAATTTTCCAGTTCATCCCGTTATAACTTACCCTTCCACTGCTGTGTTTGATACCTAGTATAATAGTCTGACATAAACAATTGTATTCGTGACCGTAGATTTATAACGGGATTCACGTTTTTACCCTGTTTAGATAGATTCCTAACTAGTATACAGAGTTTCACTACTTATCGCAAAGACCTATCTCCGCACTTGTTGCCTAGACGAAGTTGAGACAGTCCGAATAGCGGGTGTTTAGCAAATCTGCGCTCATCGCAACGGGTACTGTTCTAGCAGTTCGATCGAAAGATGCAAGAGGTAAATCATAGCTTGTTATATCTGTCGGAGTGTTGTGTGTATCGGAAGTAAAATGAATAACTACGTTATCTATAGAGCACCTTCCCATAAGTAAAGTTACACTCATGCTATTGTTTTCTTTACTTTGAGGAGAATTATCACCCATGCCTTCTTCGAAAGTCGCCCCGTCAAAGCCATCTTGACGCGCTAAAGAACCAAATGCATGCAAATCATCGAAGCCTTCTTCACTTTCTGTATCGTAATTTGGTGCTGGCATTGTTGGCACTACAGGATTGTAGCTTTGTGCTTCAACAGATTGACTACTCTTATATAGCAATACGGGAACAGCGACGGCTACGTCAATTGCTAATCCCGCCAACATACCCACACCAAAACCTCGTAACATTTTCTGTCTGTTGCGACGTCGCGTTTCCAGGTTTCGTCTTTGGCCTTCCTGTAGTGCCGAGGCAGAAAACGACCCAGGTAAAGCATATGGAGCAGATGGCATACGTGATGTATTGACAGTATGATGTGGAATTTTTGGCATAATATTTCTATATTAGCACTTTTTGTGCTGTTTGTCAATTCATGCTTGTTTTCCTTGCTTGCGGCTAACGATTAGCTCTGAGGTCCTATATGTAAAGCAACTTGCGATCATGAAAGGGATTGATGAAACAATTATACCCATTATTAGTATTGCCTCAATACTGCTCGAGATGGTAATATCGTGCGGGATTTTAGCATAGTTGTAACGCATGACCGACCAAGCAAGCGAAATAATAAATAGTACCCAAAAGAATATCGACGCAAAAGCCATTACCACTATATTTTCTGTTAGTATCAAATTTTTCATATGTAAACAATCATAATCTTGTGCCGTGCTATCGTCAAACAAAATAGAGCCTCGATTGAGGCTCTATTTATTAGGTTAGCAACTATTATTTAGTCTTGGTGCTAGTTTTTGGTCGCTTAACGCGTGGGATTTGGTTAAAGCTACCACCTGCTTCTTGTACGGCTTCGAGTGCCTTTGCACTGACACCCTGCAAAGAAACAGTAACCTTTTTGCTAACTTCACCACGGTGCAGCAGCTTTACAGGTACATATTCGCTGCTCGTTAGGCCTTGCTCTGCCAAAACAGCGTTGTTTACTGTAGCACCAACTTTTGCAAGCTGATCGGTGTAAACGTTTTCTGTTTTAACAGCAAAGCTACGAAAACCGCGAAGTTTTGGCATGCGCTGCATAAGTGGGTTCTGACC
>JBATPG010000058.1:0-3450 GCA_049291335.1 Saccharimonadales bacterium (SeqCode)
GTCACCGTTGCGGCACGCGTCTAATGTACCGTGCGCATCCTAGCTGGTTTATGGATATCGACGGTCAGCGCGAACAAATGCTCGAGAAAAATGGTAACGTTAACTGGTTCCCGTCTCATGTAAAGCACGGTCGCTTTGCTAAAACTGTCGAGCAGGCACCCGACTGGAATATTTCTCGTGACCGTTTTTGGGCTACTGCTATGCCGGTTTGGAAAGGAACAGACAAAGACGGCAATGAACACGTCAAAGTTGTTGGTAGCTACGCCGAGCTTAAGGAGCTTTCAGGGGTTGAGCTAACAGATTATCACCGACCTTGGGTAGACGACATTACGTTTGAAATCGATGGTGTCTCGTACGCACGAATAGATAAGGTTATGGACAGTTGGTTCGAAGCGGGCAGCATGCCATTTGCTCAGTTCCACTATCCGTTCGAGAACAAAGAAAAGTTTGAAGCCAATTTCCCGGGAGACTTTATTGTTGAATACATCGGTCAGGTTCGTGCCTGGTTTTACTACATGCACGCCATGAGCGTGGCACTTTTTGGCGAAAACAGCTTCAAGAACGTTATTGTAACAGGTAACGTAGCCGGCAATGATGGACGCAAAATGAGCAAGAGTTACGGCAATTACACCGACCCTAACGAGCTCATGGACAAGTTTTCGGCCGATTCACTCCGTTTCTTGCTACTTAGCTCACCTTTGCTTAACGGTGAAGATTTTTCACTTCAAGACAAAGAGGTGGGAGATGTTGCTCGCAAGCTAAGCATGATATGGAACATGTACGACTTCTTTACCATGTATGCCGATGTCGACGGTTGGGAGTTTGACGGTGCCTTAACAGACCCACTTGAAGACTGCTCAAACCCGCTAGACGTGTGGATTATTAGCCGACTGCACCAGTTGGTTAATAGCGTTGAGTCGCACATGGATCGCTATGACATGCCAAATGCGCTTGAGCCTATTTTGCCATTTCTAGACGATGCCTCAAATTGGTATGTTCGTCGTAGCCGCCGCCGCTTCTGGAGGTCTTCACAAGGGGCCGCAGGCGCCGAAGATGATGGCGACAAGCAAATGGCCTACCGCACATTGCACTATGTTTTGGTGCGCCTGGCCTACGTATTGGCGCCTTTCACGCCATTTTTGGCCGAAGAGCTCTACCACAACCTAACGGGCGATAAACACTCGGTACACCTCAAAGACTGGCTTCCAGCTGGTCGCGTCAACGAACTTGTCATGAACGACATGGAAACAGTGCGAGAATATGTCAATCAAGGTCTAAGTTTACGTGCTAAGGCGGGCCTCAAAGTTCGCCAGCCACTGGCTAGTGTAACGGTCCCCAGCTTGGGCGAGCACGTAGACTTTGAGTCAATTTTGCTCGACGAGTTAAATGTTAAAGCGGTTAAAACGGGCACAGAAGTCGCCATTGACGAGCATATTACCCCTGAGCTTCACAGAGAAGGCCTCATGCGCGAAGTGGTACGAGCCGTTCAGGTCTCTCGAAAAGCTGCAAAACTTGACGTCGATCACCGTATAGAGTTGGTGTTAGAAACAGATAACGCCATGCTGAAACATGCGATAGATGAGCATGCAGAGACTATCGGCCACGAGACACTTGCGGCTACAATGAATAAAGAAATAACAGAACCACTATACACCTCTGTAGAAAAAATAGAGGGTATAGAGCTTAAACTAACACTAAGGAAACATGTCTAACATACATAAAAAGCCAGTTATAGGCATAACGCCAGCATTTGATGAAGCTGTTAAGATACAACAGAGTAAAGAGACGCCGTATTTGCGTCGGACCTATACGAGGATACTTGAATCAGTAGGGGCTATTCCTCTCATTCTTAACCCAGACATGCCACTAGATTATATTGTGGAGCAGTGCGACGGCATTGTTATTTCGGGTGGGGAAGACGTCGATCCAGCCTATAATTTAGGCCGCGAATTTCTGCATTTAAAGGAGCCAAAAGAGCGTACTGATTGGGAATTTGCACTACTAAAGTTGTGTCAAAAACAACATCTACCAATACTTGGAATCTGCTACGGAATGCAAATACTTGTCCTATATAACGGGGGTGTTTTGCATCAAGACATAGAAACCGAAGTCCCAAATAGTATTAACCACAACATTACAACGCACGATATTGTCTTTCACGAATCGTTCTTAGGGTTTAAAGCCAAGCAACGCCATAGTGTTGAATCACGCCACCACCAAGCCGTGTCGTTGCTGCCCGATAATTTTCGTGTGTGCGCCACTGCGCCCGACGGAATCATCGAGGCCATCGCCGGCGACAATTGCTTTGGCTTGCAGTGGCACCCAGAGTCAGACGAAACGGGTGTACACATTTACCGAGCTTTTGTAGAGTACTGCCAAAAGGGTTGAACCCTTTACAAACAGAGGTGGAATTGGTACAATGTATCGGTACATTTACTAAATTTAAGGAAGTCTAGATGAAAAAAGCAGTTATTGCTACCGGCGGCAAACAATATGTCGTAGCCGAAGGTGAAGAGATTACCATCGAGCGGCTCAAAACAGACGGTACAACCGTTACTTTTGACGCATTGCTCGTTGTAGACGGCGACAAGACTACCGTGGGTACACCACTCGTGAAGGGCGTTTCTGTTACGGCGACTATCGTTGACGCAGAAGCTCGTGGCGACAAAACCCTCGCTATTCGCTATAAAGCGAAGAAGCGCGTGCACAAGGTCCAAGGCCATCGCCAAGACCACACGGTTATCAAAATCGACACCATCGCGTAAACGTAAGCACTTTACACAAAATTGAACCTCTGAACTGAGGTTCTTTTTTTATGCCTGTGGATAACTAAAAACAATACTGTAT
Organism: Saccharimonadales bacterium (SeqCode); assembly: GCA_049291335.1. Classification (GTDB taxonomy): domain Bacteria; phylum Patescibacteriota; class Saccharimonadia; order Saccharimonadales; family UBA4665; genus JAGXIT01. The sequence continues at coordinate 2,848 of JBATPG010000058.1, forward strand.
AACGTTGCAAATAAAGCTACAAATTATAAATATGAAGTATTTTACACATTCGTAAAATTCAACATATTTAACAGGGGTCAATATATATCGATGTAAAAAAAGCTCCAATTTCTTGATATATAACACCTGATTTGGGTCTACAAAATTGCACACATTTTTATCTTGTTCAATCTTCGGTGCATCTCCATACTTGTGTCTAGGAAAGCCAAAACAAAAAGGCAAACCGAAACAAACATTGGTATCACAACCAAAAATAAACCGTGAAACCAATACAAACACCTTAAACAAACCAAATGAAACCAAAACGCATACTGCCCTTGTCGCTGTTGCACACCTTCACAACCTCTCTCGTGAAGGGTGTTTTTGCGTTTGCTGCCATGCGCCGTTTTTCTCGCCTTTTTGTGGCCCTAATCTTGCTAGCTCTACCCCTGTTTTTCCTTACGCGCGTAGGTACGCACGTACCCACCGCGTATGCCGCCACCAGCGACAACCTCAACTTCCAAGCCCGCTTGCAGACTTCCACTGGTGCCATCGTTCCCGATGGCTTCTACAACGTCGAGTTCAAGCTCTACGACGACCAAAGTGCTGGCACCCTGCTTTGGA
>JBATPG010000059.1:0-2480 GCA_049291335.1 Saccharimonadales bacterium (SeqCode)
GTGCCGAGCTTGCCTTGTTGTTTTGGCAATGGCACGACCGTTAATGACGAGCGTATTGTTATAGCAGATAATACAATGCCCAAGAACCCAAGCCATTCAAATATCGTCCCAGCAAGTTCAAAACGGCTTACACTTGGCCCGAAGTCTGCAGGCATAAACACGAGCAAACCAAGTAGTACTGCCTGCACCGCCACAAACCCCCACGCCTGATAGTTGTTAGCTTTAGTCATAGGTACAGCATACCAGGGAAATTTGTCTTGAGCATGCATGTGACATAGGCTAACAGGGAACTATGTGAGCGCCAAGGGCTAGCTTTGGACAATATGTTCAATAACTTCTAGCGGGTAGGTAGTGTTTTGCTGCCACTTTTGAACCAACAGCTTTATGTCGTGGTAGCGTAGTTCGGTGTCGGGCATGCCTAGCACTTCTTCTGGCGTAAGCCACCTGTAGTCTGCTATTTCAGCAACACCGTCTTCGGGTTCTCCGTGGTCAAGATTTACATCGCCAGAAACATCTCCGACGTACACAATACGCAGTATATGAAGTTCGCCTGGAACATCTTTTCTATGTACAGAATGTATGCCAAGTAGGGCAGTGGGCGTAAAGTCTAAGCCAGACTCTTCATATGCTTCTCGTGTAACGGCGTCTAGTGGGCTTTCGCCAAAGTCTAGTTTACCTGCAGGAATGTTCCATTTGCCAGCGTCGGGGTAATGGTTTTCTTGTATAAGCAGTATTTTGCCGTCTCGCACAATTAACGCGCCTATAACAATAAACGGCTGTTTGTAACTAAAGTCTTTCATCGTAGCTTGCTTCTAGGGCGGTTTTGGTCAACACACGCAGTGTGGCTAGGTGCGCTTCGAAAATTTCAACAGACTCTGGGAAGTGTTTTCCTTCTTTGTCTTCGTCGTACACAAGTGGGCTTTCGGGCAGTTCACCAACCGACCAAACCGACTGCCTGTTGCTGAAGCTCTTCCAGAAAACACTCATACGTAGCAGCTGGCTTGGGTCTTGTACTGCGAAACCTCCGTCAAGCTCTGTTGGGTCTAAGCTATAGCGTGGGTCTGGTGCAACTTCCATTATCTTATGCGGGTGTGCGTACCGTGCATATCTGACGCTATCTTCTACGACTGGCACAACAATACGGTTGTTTTTTATGTAAATACCCTCGCCAGTAAACTTACCGGCGTGGAACGCAAAAACACCGATTCGTTGAAAAACGTTACCGGCATTAGTTTGCGTAAAATTGTCAAAATTAACCAGGTCTTGCTTGGTTGCGGCAACACGAGCCAATAGGTCGGCAACAGGTGTTGGCTTCTGTCGTGGTAGGTAACGGTCTAGCGCATACCTTTCAAACGAGTCGTCTACGTCGGTACATAAATCTGCAAGCAAAGTCGATCGAATCTTACTGACACGTGCCAGTCTGACGCCGCGTTCGTCAAGTTCGTCGTCAAGACCAACTTCTGTCCAACCATAGTACGAATTTCCGTAGGCTTCCGCAGAAGTTGCCCCTTCTAGGGCGTCCGTTACGATTTCTCGCGTCATGTAGTCATCGTCTGCTTTTCCGCGAACAGCTTTCTTGACGCGCTTACGAGCCAATTTCATGAAATTGGCTTCCAGAGCTTCGTTTCCGGCAACTATTATGTTCCAGGTTTCGACGGCCTCGGCAAAATGTTCACCATGAAACGCGTCAGATAGTCTTGTGGCAGTCTCAGTCATATGCTGAGTATATAGTATGCAATATATATTGTCATGTAAGCATAGGATGGGCTCATAAGACATGCTCACAAGTTTCATTTGAAGGCAATCAAACAGGGGCCAAATAGTTGTAAAACATAAAATATAATGGTAAAGTATTGTAAATATGAAACTCCCCGTACTCATTGCTGCTCGAAACGAAGCAGAACACATAGGCAATACTTTGCGCGCACTCGATTATAGCCAAGTAGAGCCAATTGTAATAGATGACGGCTCTCAAGACGCCACGGCACGAATTGTGCAGGATAATTTTCCTGGGGTCACGTTATTGCAACTCGAAGGCTGGCAGGGCAAAATGCCTGCTTTACAAACTGCTATAGAACATCTAGGTCGCAGAGCTACCGAGCCGTTTGCCACCTTAGATGCAGACACGCGCCCAATTTTTTCTAAGCATTGGTCGACAGCGCTTTTACGTGCTCGCGCTACATGTGACCAAGAAAGACCTGCGGTAATTGTGGGTTCATCGATTTACGTTGATCATGCGGCTGTTACCATGGCGGCGTATCGTACAATTAGCGAAATTCGGTTGCAAGCCAAAGGCCGACGCGACCCAGATAGCAGGGGTTGGTTTGGACGTAATACACTTATACATTTGCAAAACAGTGCGGCAGTAAACAGGGTACTCGAGCTTCCAAACTATTGGCCACGTGAAGATGTTGCTCTTAAAGATGCAGCAGTACGTGACCGCGAGGCGGTAATTGGTGAGGTGTACAAGACTCCCGACC
>JBATPG010000060.1:0-3991 GCA_049291335.1 Saccharimonadales bacterium (SeqCode)
TCCTACGCTGAGGTCTTCGGTTATTTCGTCTACGCGGAACTCGCGCACAATCTTAGGCATCTTTCCAGAACCTTTGAAGTGGTTAATTTGTGGTTTGTTTGTTGTTGCTTCCTTGGCCTCTTCAAAACCTAGTTGAACAGCTGTGTAGCCGTCAATGTCGTCGGTTTTGATCTGTGTAATGACACAGGGGCTAGCGGAAAGCAAAGTAACAGCTTGAACAGTACCATCTTCTGCGATGGTGCTTGTCATGCCGACCTTTCTCGTAATGAGTGCTTTCATAGCTTTCACGGCTGTATAACGAGCCGCGCTCCTTGGTTAATACCTTGTTTTGGTACAGATTTGTGACTTGTACAGTGACACAAAAATGTTGGTGGCCGGGGGTTTCGACCTCTGTTCTTGCAGAACAAACGTTGACCTACCTCACTTCACCAAAACTTGGTTTTGTTTGTATGTACCTAACAGATTAGCACGTTTTACTAACACCTGTCAAGGCGTTGCAGATTCTACAGCAAACTATCACTACTGGTTCAGATTCTTGTAAACAACGGCTGCTAGGCTTTTGATGTTTGCCCAGTTGTTGCCTGTGTCAGACATGATTACGACGTAGTAGGTGCTCTTAGGGCCGTAGACGATTGCAGCATCGTGAGTGTAACCGCCCAAAAAGCCGACTTTGTCTGCTACCACTGCACCGCTGCTACCCGCAGGTACGCCGCTACGATACACCTGTTGCTTCATGTAGCCAAGTAGCCTGTTGGTATGTGTAGCATTCAGCAGCGAACCACCTTGCAACTGCCGCAAAAACTTACCTATTTCTAGCGCGCTACCCATTTTGTCACCGTTAAAGCTACCGTCGGGGTTGTAGTTGTCTAGCACAATGTTCTTGACGCCAGTAGCTGCAACCATTTCTTCCACCTTAGCCCAGCCAATGTACTTGCCGACGGCTTTTGCGCACTCATTGTCTGAATTGATGATTGCTTTGGATATACATGTCTCTATAGATTGCCCGTTATATTCAGGTGTGCTTAACGACAATAAGCCAGCCTCAGCTTGTTTGTAGGCCGCATACGCCACAAATATCTTGTAGGTGCTGGCGAGTACCGTTTGCTGTGACGATTTATAACCCGCAACACGACCAGAGCCGCCTATTTCTTGCACCGATACTTGGTATCCACTGCCATGAGTTTTTATCCAGCTGTCTAAAGCTGCCTGAAGGCTGGCATTTGCGGCTGTGGCGCTGGTAAGAACTTTGGTTGGGACACTTACCTGTTCGTTACTTGGCGTTGAAAGCCACTGTGTAAGCGCTTTGCGAAACTCGTCTGACGAAATTATTCGGCTTTTGCCTGTGTCTTTGGCGCTAGTCGCTAGTGCAAATTCTTTGCCAACTGCCGTTTGGAGCGTGTTATAGCCTTGTTCGCTGTACTGCAAGGTTGGGTTGTTGTTGTTTAGCACCACCTCTAGCCACTGCGCAGACTCTTTCGGGGCAAAAGATTTTTCTTTGCCCTCATAGCTAACTTTTAGATCATGCTTAACGGTTTCGCTGAACTGTTTACTAACAACTTCATAATCTTTTGCTTGCACTTGTGCCTCTACTTGCTTCCCGTTAACCGTCAGTGACTGGTTGCCGTACAGCAATAGTTTGGTTGCGATAGCTGCTACGGCATGCTCAGTAAATTTGTAACCTGCTTTTGATTCTTCTATTTGTAGCGCAGGCTCTGCGGTAACAGTTGCCTTGGCGTTTACGGCACTTCGAGAATAAGTTTCGCTAAGCTTAGCGGACTCCGCTTTTAAAACTGCGTCGTCGACAGTGAACTGTGTTTGAGTTGAGGTTGGTAGCAATAACGAAACATAGGCGTACAACGGAACCAACTTCTCGGCCCATCCTAAAGTAGAGAGTTCTGCCATGGTTTTCGTTGGATCAACAGTAACTCCTAGCCGTTGCACGGGAACCTGTGCAACTTTTGTGCCAAAGGCAATGTCTACCTCTTTTGCGTCTTTGTTATACTTTTCGGTTACTATAGATGCGTTCTTTAAGCCAACATTTTGGCCGTCTAACTTGGCAAACACTGGCAGCGTTCCTGCGGGTATCAGCAGTTGAACCACGTACAGCACGGCCACCACAACTAGCACCCGCTTTAGGGCAGATAGTTTTCGAAACCTACGCCAGTAGTACTTACTGGTGGCTGCTATATTTGAGATTAGTTTTCGCACAATTATAAGTGTAGCAAACTAGCCCAGTTGTATGTATAAGCCAAAGGGAGCCAAGAACCCAAATAGTGCCGCAACAACTAGCACGGCGTATTCTATTTTGCGGTCTATCTTAAAGTGTTCGTGCGTAGCAAAAAACAGGCCAATGATGAGCCCGATGGGTATAGGCAGGCTTAGGTCAGTGCCTTCTTTGGTTATCTTGACCCACAACGAACCCAAAATTACATATAAGGTTAGTTTAAGTAGAAATTCACCATCAAAGTCGTTGCTAGATTTTGCCGTAACTTTTTTTGTTTTTCGTTTAGCCATAAGCAGAGTATAACACCCTGAAAGCTCGTTAACTACTACTATGCTCGTTCTGCTCAAGAGCCACAGAGTGAACAAGATCATATAATGCGAATTGTAGGCATTGTGAGTCTTTATCTACCTCAGGCTGATACCCAATACCTCTTGGCGCTCGCTTTAATGCCTTGTGGATAATCCTTGGATTATCGAACACCACATCTATAGGGTCTTCGCCGTCACGTTCAACCTGTATATCATATTCATCATATACGCTACTTTTCTCTCTACTTGTGCGTAGATACATGCGGTCATATATCGCAATGTCATTGACAATTATTGCTGCAAGCCTTTTTGCGGTTTTCTCACTCAGAGCACTGTTAAGTCTGTAGTAAGCCTCTTCGCCTTCTCCGACTACCATGAACGGGTTGACTGGTTGTGGAGGTTCTTGCGACAAGGTCGCATCCTTAGCGCTGGCTCTTATCTCAGCACTTGGTCTAAACCCTGCCATAGCTTTCTTTGCCCTACGCTCTCTTTTTCTCCTAGCCTTTTCTGCTTTATGCAGATTTGCCCTCAAGAGCTCGATGGTTTCTTCTTGTGTCATACCATTCGGCAAATCGCACGAAACTTCACTCGTGCTAGGGGCAAACAAACTTTCTCTACGCTGATAGAGTTCTTGTAGTCTATTGGACATATATTCTTATATTATACTGTTGTATGCTCTTTTTGTCAATACTCGTACACCCGCAAAAAGGTAAGTCTTTTGGACTTCCTTTTTGTTTTATTCGGGTGTTTTAGGGCTTGTTACATCTTAATTTCGACGTCGCAACCTGCTGGAAGCGATAGGTTCATAAGACTGTCGATTGTCTTGGGAGTAGGTTCAAATACATCAATAAGGCGTTTGTGAACGCGCATTTCAAATTGTTCACGACCTTTTTTGTACACGTGAGGGCTCTTTACTACGGTAAAGGTACTTTTACGAGTAGGTAGTGGGATTGGCCCTGCTAGAGTTGCGCCGGTTCGAATGGCCGTGTCAACAATTTGCTTTGCTGCTTGGTCAATAATTTTGTGGTCATAAGCCTTTAGGCGAATGCGGATTCGTTGCTTTGGTGCTACTTTGGCGTCTGCCATAATAATACTTTCTTCTGCCAGCTCTACTTGGCCTGACGCTGTAACATCTTGTCGAGCTTGTATAGAAACTCGGTTTCGACTTTTAGTCAGCGTTATTAGTTTATGAAATAACTATAACACAATCTGCACGTTACGAAAACTGCTTAAACAATTTTCATTGTGGCGTGAACTACTGAACGCCTCAGGATTTGTGCGCGGTTAGCGATTAGTGGCTGAGTTGTTGACCAGCCTTCCGTGCAAGGTGCAGTTGCATCTCCAAAGTCGGGGTGCACTGGCCCAATCACAGAACCGCTCACTATGTGGGCCAAGGTCATTGGGACGTCAAATTCAGCACTTTTATGTAATCTTTCACCTGTCATTACTACTATTCTAA
>JBATPG010000061.1:0-5744 GCA_049291335.1 Saccharimonadales bacterium (SeqCode)
TTGTACAAACGACCGAATTACCAAAACAACCACGCTTGAAGAAGAAAGAACAGCTCGAGTCTTCCCTACTCGATGCCATTGAAGAACACGGCGAATAACGAGCGGCAAACTACTATGCCCAGAAGCCCACTATATACTGAAGCGTTTTTCGAAACAGTTTCAGATTGGCATGAAAATACACCAGATAATGTAGAGCTAGCGTATTTGGCCTGGGGCTGGAATAACGAACAGCCCGAAAAAAATGAATCCTTCAAGGCATTTCTGAAGTCTTTTGAGCAGATGCTTCATAGGCGAGGCGACGAAAAGACAGACCAGGAAAAAATGCGTTGCCTAGCAGTGTTCGCCGTGCTCGAAGGGGCTGTCGTAAATGATTACGTTGTGATTGTGGATGATGGCGACGGGACGGGTATTCGTTCATGGGCTGTTGCAAGTGATTTGGTCAGTCAACACGCCAACAAGCCCCTGTATGGTATACCAGGTGCTTGCGAACGTGACGATGTATTAATCCCATTTGTAGGTGAAGATATTATGGGCGGCCTGGGCAGTACAGCATTATATATGTATCCGTATGATCAGGCAGTGGGTAGCATTGCTCAATTCAATAGAGAAGGCAAGATAAGTCGGAGTGATTAAATTAGCACTCTTGACCTTTGAGTGCTAATTTTGGTATTATAGACGTACTAACCTTTATAGCGTCTGATTGTTTTAGATGGCAATCAAGAGACCAGAAAGTAGTACCAGCAAATGTTACCAAATACACCCGAATACCAAGAGTTCAACAGCTTTTTAACTGACAACGCAAAGCAGAGCTTGGCGCACGCTAGCACTATTGCTAAGGGCTTTGGCAACGCATACATTGGCACGGAGCATCTACTACTAGGTTTGCTGGCTCAAGACAGCTCAATGGCGGCTAAACTACTACAAAGTGTCGGCGTAACACTAGAAAAAACTCGTCTTTCTCTAAAACTTGCTCCAGCCAACATTGTTATAAATATGGGTGCCAAAGGCTACAGCGAAACCGCTAAGCTAACTATGCGCATGGCATTCGACATATCTAGGGACTATGGTCACGACTACTGTGGCACCGAACATATACTGTATAGCATTCTTACCCAAAAAAATGCCCGCGCAAGCGTGGTGCTTCGTGGCATGGGCGTCGACACAGACAGCCTTCTGCGCGAACTCGAACATTTTATGCAAACACACTACGACGAGGGCGAAGACACAAACCAAGGTGGTCGACGTGGTGGCAAAAAAGTGGCTCGTGGCAAAGGCACCCTAGAACAATACAGCACCGACCTAACTGCTCAAGCACGCAAGGGAACACTCGACCCAGTTGTAGGCCGAGAAGACCAAATTAAGCGCGTCATAACTATTCTAAATCGTCGTACCAAAAACAACCCAGTCCTGATTGGTGAGCCTGGGGTAGGAAAAACGGCAATAGTAGAGGGTTTGGCTCAGCGTATTATTAGCGAAGACGTACCAGACAGCTTGCTAGACAAGCGTATTGTTATACTCGATCTAGCTGGCATGATTGCCGGTACCAAGTACCGTGGTGAGTTTGAAGACCGACTTAAAAAAGTTATGAACGAACTTGAAGGTGACAAGAAGACTATTGTGTTTATTGACGAAATGCACCTTATTGTTGGCGCAGGCTCTGCCGAGGGCTCAATGGATGCAAGCAACATACTAAAGCCAGCGCTTGCGCGTGGCAAAATACAGCTCATAGGCGCCACTACCACTCAAGAGTATACGAAGCATGTCGAAAAAGACGCTGCCCTAGAGCGCCGTTTTCAGCCAATTCAAGTTCCAGAAGCAACAGTTCCCGAAACAATCTCTATTTTAAAAGGACTGCGAAAGCACTATGAAAAGTTTCATGGGGTTACGATTTCTGACGAGGTTATTGAAGACACCGTTCATTTGGCCAAGCGTTACGTGCAAGACCGGTACATGCCCGACAAGGCAATAGACTTGCTCGACGAAACGGCTGCCCATTTGCGAGTCAACAGAGGCAAAACAAGTCCCGAAGTACGAAACTTGCAAAAAGAACTCAAGCTAATCAATGCCCAAATTGATGAAGCGGTCGACAAAGAAGACTATGAACGTGCCGCGCGCGCCAAAACCCGTGCTTCGCAAATTACTAAACAACTCGCCGAACTCGAAAAAGGTTCTAAAAAAGACAAAGCACTTACTATGACTAGCGATGACATTGCGGCTGTTATTGCGAGAATGACAGGTGTCCCAGTTCAAAAGGTCATTAAGAGTGAGGCAAAATACCTGCTAAACCTCGAAAAAAACTTAGCAAATCACGTCATAGGACAAACCGAAGCAGTTGAAGTGGTTAGTAAAGCCATTCGGCGAAATAGAAGCGGTGTATCTGCAGGCAACCGGCCAATCGGCTCGTTTATTTTTCTTGGCCCAACGGGTGTTGGTAAAACAGAGCTAGCTCGTGTGCTTGCGCGCGAGTTCTTTGGTAGCGAAGATGCACTTGTTAAGATAGACATGAGTGAATTCGGCGAACACCACAATGTTTCACGACTTGTTGGTGCCCCCGCAGGCTATGTTGGTTACGACGAGGGCGGTCAACTAACCGATAAAATTCGTCGACAACCCTACAGTTTGGTGCTTTTTGACGAAATCGAAAAAGCGCACCCAGATGTTTTCAACATGCTTTTGCAGATGCTCGAAGACGGGTATTTAACAGACGCTAAGGGCCGTAAGATAGACTTTACAAATACTATCGTAATAATGACCAGCAACATAGGTGCTGATAAGCTCCAAAAAGAAGCCAGCCTTGGCTTTCAGGCCAGCAAGCCCGCTGATTTTGACGACCTCGACGCTATGCATCAGCAGAACAAAGATAAAGTATACGATAGGCTCAAGAAAGAAATGCGCCCCGAACTACTAAACCGCATCGACAAAATTATTGTCTTCCGAGCCCTGACCAAGAAAGACATTTACCGGATTATTGATTTGCAAATCGCTGAACTTCAAAGAAGAGTACATAAAAAAGGTGTCGCCATACATCTTTCTAAAGCTGCCAAAGAGTACCTGCTTGAAAAAGGCTACGATGCTCAAAACGGGGTTCGTCCCTTGCGCCGTCTCATTCAAGACACCATAGAAGACCAAATGGCGCTCGATTTGTTGAACGAACGATACGAAACAGGTGATGTCATAGAAGTCGGCGCCAAAAAAGGTGAACTCGTCTATACAACAAATCACGAGTAGGATAGACTTCGAATAGATGGATACATCTCCCCGCCGGTCCTCAAGTGTTTTTAAGCTAGTCACGTTGTTTGTGCTAAGTGCTGTATTTATATGGCTCTTTGTCGCCCGACAAGACGTAATGGATTGGGTAAAGCTACGGAGTTACACGCCATCATCACAGATTGCATCAATTAATGACACCATTGGACTTACTGAGTACGGGCAAAAGCTTTTTTATGTCAATCACCCAGAAGTTGACACCGACAGGTCTGTATTTGCGCAGCGGTGCCCAGTTGACGTTGAGAAAACAATCGTACTTGGATGCTACCTAAGCGGCGACAATGGCATTTACTTGTTTGACCCTGCAGACGAGCGTCTGGACGGTGTTACCGAGGCTACAGCCGCGCATGAGATGTTACACGCAGCCTATGATAGGCTACCAAACAAAGAACGTCAGCGTATAGATGGTTTGCTGAACGATTTCTATAAAACCCAATTACATGATGAACGTATTAAAAAAACGATTGCCTCATATAAAAAGGCAAATGCGCCTCTTAGCAACGAAATGCACAGTATTTTTGGTACCGAGGTACAAAACCTTTCACCTGAGCTCGAAGCGTACTATACGCAATATTTTAGTGATCGAAAACTAGTCCTGGCACAACTCGCTCGATACCAAGAGGAATTTAGTAAAAGAGAGGCTCAGGTTGCTGCCTACGACGCTCAATTGGCCGTTCAAAAACCACAAATTGAACAGCTTGAGGTCTCTATCAAGGCAAATCTTAGCCGCCTCGATAGCGTACAGGACCAGCTAACTAGTTATCAGGCTGCCAATAAGACCCAAGCGTATAACGCGTTGGTACCAAGGTACAACGATCTGGTAAATACATACAATAGCCAGCTCGATAGCCTAAAGGCTTTAACAAAATCTTATAACGAAATTGTAGACCTAAGAAACAGCCTTGCTCTCGAAGAAGCAACTCTGCTAGAGTCCCTTTCTGGTGATGAGCAATCTGAGGTAGATTCGTTATAGTCTTACGGCTGTATCGGTATATACTAGACAGATATGGCAAAGCAAAGTGTGAGATATGCTTGTACAAACTGTGGTGCACAGTACAGCTCTTGGGCAGGTAAGTGCAGCCAGTGTGGCGAGTGGAATACTATCCAAGAAGAAGTACAGCTGGTAGACGCAAATACTTCTGCTTCATCGCGACCAATTGTTGTGCATACTATTAAAGAATCAATCAACAAGCCCGAAGAACGCATGGCTACCGGTTTTAAGGACATAGACGATGTTTTGGGCGGTGGTATTGTTAAGGGCGGAGTGACGTTGGTTGCTGGTCAGCCAGGTATTGGTAAGAGCACGTTGCTATTGCAACTTGCGAACGCAGTGGCTCAATCAGAGTCAGTACTGTATGTAAGTGGCGAAGAATCGGCTCACCAGATTGGTATGCGTGCTAATCGCATGAAAACACATGCCGAACAGTTATCAATCGCAACATCTAATTCAGCAAACGAAGTCGCAAGCGCTATTGCAACCAAGAAGTACCAGTTTGTAGTTGTTGACTCTATTCAGACTATGCAAGCGCAGGGGCTAAGTTCGCCGCCTGGTAGCGTTACGCAAATAACCAACAGCACTCATTTATTACTGCAAGCCGCAAAGCAATCTAACACAGCACTTGTAATCGTTGGTCATGTCACCAAAGAAGGCTCGATTGCTGGACCAAAGCTCCTTGAACACATCGTTGATGTTGTGCTTACCTTTGACGGCGAGGCCTACGGGGGGCTTAAGCTACTTCGTGCTGCAAAGAATCGGTTTGGCCCCACCACCGAATCGGCAATCCTTGAAATGACCCAAAAAGGGCTCGAGATTGTTACAAACCCGTCTCAGTCGCTACTAGAAGAACGCCAGGCAACCGACGGCTCGGTAGTATTAGCGGCCCTAGAAGGCACACGCCCCGTTTTAGTAGAGGTTCAGGCGCTTGTGAATAAAACCAGCTTTGGCTATGCCAAACGCGCTGCAAGTGGCTACGATCAAGGCAGGCTGCAACTTTTGGTTGCAATGTTAGAACGACGCACTAAGCTACAACTGTCTGACCACGATATATACGTCAACATTGTCGGTGGCTTAAAAATTCAAGACCCAGCAGCCGATTTGGCGATTTGTATGGCGATTGGTTCTGCCGCTAAGGGGTTGCAGCTTAATCAAAACGCTGTTGTGTTTGGCGAGGTTGGTCTTTCGGGTGAAGTTAGACATGTGCCATTTATAGAGAAGCGAATCGCCGAAGCAGAAAAGCTAGGCTTTGACATTGCTATTGGCCCTAAATTACGCACCAAGGGCAGGCAAAGTGCATTCCTGCACCCTGTTACCGATGTGCGCACAGCCCTGAACGAATTTCTTAAGAAGTAACACTAACTTGACAGAAATAGCTGCCCAACTCTAGTGAAGAGATACCTTAATCTCCGCCGTTGTTCCCGTTGCCATTATTACCATTGCCGCCACCGTTATCTTCGGGCTTAGGTGGTGTTGCTACGGT
>JBATPG010000062.1:0-1609 GCA_049291335.1 Saccharimonadales bacterium (SeqCode)
GGGTGAGTATGTTCAAGCCTTGAATAAAGTCGATGAACATTCACAAGTCATCATTGCAGATATGATCGGCCGTCATCGTAAAGTATTGATCATCACCTACGCGCCGGTGCTCATCTTCATCATTATCGCATCCATCCTGTTCTCGTTCTTGGTTGCCACAAAAGAGACTCTCTTCCCTGTGTGGATGGCGGCGGTCAACCCTATAACCTTGACCATCGCGTGGCTTCTCATCAAACGCGTTTTGCCCAAACTCATAACCGACTCTTTGGAAGGCGCTGGTTTCAATATTACATATTTCGTTTTCTTTATTTGTACAACTTTAACTCTTTGGAACATTTCATAACTTTAATAGTATTCAGAGGAAAATTATGTCAACTAAACTTTCAAGAAGGGATTTCTTTAAACTAGGCGGACTTGGGCTATTGACTGCATCAGGCATGGCGGCATTCGACAAAACAGAGTCGACCAAAAACGTTCACCGCAGCAGCCACTTATTACAAGCCTCCACCCCAATGGATCATGGAGACTTACCCGGCACAGGCGATGTAGACCACGAAAAGAATGGCTTCAACCCCGGAGACATCCTGACCGATTTTGATTATGGAAAAGTCTCCACGCTTCCAAACGGACAGACCTTGCGCGAGTATGAGATCGTTGCCATCAACAAAAACATCGAGCTTGTGCCGGGCATTGAATTCGCCGCATGGACATACAACGGGCGCATCCCCGGTCCCACCATCAGAGCCACGGAAGGAGATCGTATTCGCATCCGCTTTGCGAATGGAAGCAGTCACCCACACTCCATGCATTTTCATGGATTTCACTCCGGCGAAATGGATGGTGTACCCGGCACAGGTCCAGGCGGCATGGTTCAACCCGGCGACGAATTCATTTACGAATTTGACGCCGAACCTTTTGGCCTGCACTTGTATCACTGTCATGTTTTCCCATTGGCAAGGCATATTGCGAAAGGACTATACGGCGCATTTATCATCGACCCAAAAGAAGGCCGTCCACGCGTGGATAAAGAAATGGTCATGGTTATGAGCGGGTTTGATATTGACTTTGACGATGGCAATGATTTTTTCGCCGTCAACGCCATCCCGTTCTATTATCAGAATCATCCGATCCAAATTCATGTCGGTGAAACTGTACGCATCTACCTCGTCAACATTCTCGAATTCGATTTTGTAAATTCATTTCACCTGCACGCGAATTTTTTCCAGTACTACCCCACGGGCACCAGTTTGACTCCCGCCGAATTCACCGACACAGTCATTCAAGGTCAAGCTCAACGCGGTATTCTCGAATTTAGTTACAAATATCCCGGCATGTATATGTTCCATGCCCACGTGACCGAGTTTGCTGAACTGGGATGGAACGGCATGTTCGAGGTTTTACCGTAGAGGAAGCCATGACAGAACAAACCTCCCCCACGATTAAGAACCGCTTCAACCTTCGGACCTTCGGCCTGTTTCTGCTCCCGATCATTCTTCTCGCTGGAGTGATTATCCTCTTCCTCAACACAGGCGGCGGATTGGATCTCGAATCACCTGTCCCCATCGAAGAATTGACAATTGAACGCTATCATCTTGAGCGTGACCTTATC
>JBATPG010000063.1:0-14329 GCA_049291335.1 Saccharimonadales bacterium (SeqCode)
GTGCAACCACCTTGTCTGGCGGTGAAGCACAGCGTATACGGTTGGCAACACAAATTGGCTCAGGCCTGATGGGTGTGCTGTATGTTTTAGACGAACCGAGCATTGGCTTGCACCAACGAGACAACGAACGGCTTATTGCCACTCTTAAACATTTGCGCGACCTCGGTAACACGGTGTTAGTGGTAGAGCACGACGAAGACACAATCCGCACGGCTGACTACTTGCTAGATATCGGCCCAGGGGCAGGTATTCATGGTGGCCACGTTGTTGCCCAGGGTACGCCCGCAGAAGTTGAAAAGAACCCAAACAGCATTACGGGGCAGTATTTAAGTGGTAAAAAATCTATCGCAGTGCCAAAGAAGCGTCGCAAGGGCAACGGAAAGACGTTGCGTGTCGTTGGTGCCAAGGAACATAACCTTAAGGATATTACGGTAGATATTCCACTCGGTGAACTAGTTGTCGTGAGCGGCGTGTCAGGATCTGGAAAGTCTAGTCTAATAAACGATATTGTAGCCCGCGAGCTTCACGCTCGGTTGCACCGTGCTAGTACCGTACCCGGTCGACATGACGACCTAATTGGTATAGACAACCTCGACAAGGCAATTATAATCGACCAGTCACCTATTGGTCGAACGCCGCGCAGTAACCCCGCCACCTACACAGGCCTCTTTACGCCTATCCGTGAATTATTTGCTGCTGTTCCAGAGGCAAAATTACGGGGCTACAGTGCGGGGCGCTTTAGTTTTAACGTGCGAGGCGGTCGTTGCGAAAACTGTTCTGGCGACGGTATTATAAAAATTGAAATGCACTTTTTGCCAGATGTGTATGTGTCTTGCGAAGTCTGTCACGGCAAACGGTATAACCGCGAAGCCCTAGAAATACACTACAAAGGCAAAACTGTAAGCGACGTGCTTGAAATGACTTGTGAACAGGCGCTTGAGTTCTTCGAAAACATACCTGGCATTGCCCGCAAGCTACAAACTATGGTAGACGTGGGACTGGGTTACATTAGCCTTGGGCAACCCGCAACAACACTTTCTGGTGGCGAAGCGCAGCGGATCAAGCTTGCGAGTGAGCTTAGCCGTCGACCAACAGGCCGCACGTTGTATATTCTTGACGAGCCCACCACTGGCTTACACATGGCCGATGTAGAAAAGCTACTTGGTGTTATGCAAGCGCTTGTAGACGCAGGCAACAGTATGATTGTTATCGAGCATAATCTAGACGTTATCAAATGCGCCGACTGGATTATAGACATGGGCCCAGACGGCGGCAACGGCGGTGGTGAAATTGTTGTCGAAGGAACTCCCGAGCAAGTAGCAAAGCACCCAAAGAGCTACACGGGTTCATTCTTACGTGAAATGCTAAAGCGCTAACTAGTCTTTAGGGGTGCGCTTAAATTTACTTGTAAACTTTGCACGGATTTTCGGGTCTTTAAACGCATGGTAGAGAGTTGGTATAAGTGTTGCTGCGATAATTGCTAATAGTACGGGCTCGATATAGTGTTCTATACCAGGTATACGGCTGCCAACAAAATATCCTAGAAGTACAATGCTTAGTGTCCAGGCAATAACGCCAATTGCATCGTAGATAAAAAACTGTTTGTAGTTCATTTTGCCCGCTCCAGCAGTAACCGGCGCAAATGAGCGAACAACAGGTATAAAGTGTGCAACAAGCATGGTTTTGGTGCCATATTTTTCGTAAAATGCTTCGGTTTTCATAATAAAGTCGTGTCGAAATATTATGCCGTCTTCTTTTTTGAAAAGCCGTGGACCAAGTTTCTTGCCAATATGGTAGCCTACGTTGTCTCCGGCAATTGCTGCTACGGCTATAACAACAAGTGTCCAGCCAAGGGGCAGTTGTCCTGCCGCCGCCAAGATACCAGCGCTAAAGAGTAATGTGTCACCAGGAAAAAAGAAACCGACCATCATGCCGGACTCTGCAAAAATAATTAACGCTAAAACTAAAAGACCACCTGTTTGAATAAGTTCCGTGAAATCAAGCATAGCCTTAATAGTACAGCAAAATAAGAAGTATTTACAAATGCGGGTTACATGCGAATACTACTAAAATCTGCTATACTATAGTTTGACTATAAGAGGTAAAAGGATATAACTTTATGAGCGACGCAATAACTTTGGACATTTCATCACGAGACACTCTCGGCAAATCAGTAAAAAGACTTCGCAGAGAAGGCATTGTTCCTGCTGTTATTCATGACCACGGCAAACAATCTTTGCACATCCAGGCAGAGTTTCAATCAATCGTAAAAGTGTATCAGGCTGCAGGCAAAAACCATCCAGTAGAGCTGGTTCTTGACGGTAAGAAATACACTACACTTATTCGTAGTGCTACCTTTGACCCACGCAAAAACTCATTAACACACGTTGTGTTTAACGCAGTTTCGGCAAACCAAAAGGTTGAAGCATCTGTGCCGGTGACTCCTAAGTTTGCAGAGGACAACGACGCAACTCCAGCCGAGCGCTCTGGCCTTATTGTGTTAACTCAGCTAAACGAAGTTGAAGTTAAAGCATTGCCAAAAGATCTGCCAAACGAACTATTTTATGATGCTGAAAAACTAGTAGTTGTTGGCGACCAGATAACTGTAGCCGACCTTCAGGTACCAGCTAATGTAGTTGTTGAAACAGACCTAGATCACGTACTAGCAACGGTGTTTGAGCCAAGTGCACTTGCAGCTGCTAACGACGACGCAGGTGGCGACGCAGAACCAGAAGATGCAGCAGTTGTAGACTCTGAGCACGAAAGTGGCGCTACAGAAGGCACACAAGAAGACGAAATTCGACCAGGTGGCAAAGAGCAAAAAGAGTCTAAAGACCAAGGCCAAAACCCAGAGAAAAAATAGCCTAAAACCCTGTTTGATATAAAAAGGGCAAACGTATTTCCTTGCGTTACTACTAACACGCGTGTATATTTTATGGTAAGAGCACTGTATGAAATGTGAGAGAAATGGCTAGTCAAAGAACTAACACAATACGAAATGGTCAGTCCATACGACGTGATGGCAGTTCTAGGAGCGCTACATATATTCGTACCGATGCGCGAATTGAACGGCAAGTAAGTATTGCCGGAGATGATAACGCAGAAATTGATACATGGCTTGTTGGTGTAAGCCGTGGCAATCCAACACTTAAAACAGCAAGGAATATAGGTGGTTTGTCTTTGACTCTTCTAGAAAGTCGTGCCCTCACGCCTGCACTAATGAAGAAATATGCTAATTACGGCAGGTTTCTTGGTATGACACTGATGCATCAGAATGATTTATCAGAACGCTTTAGGGCTTTTAGTGCAAAACAAAAATGGGAAACAGATAGAGTTCATCTTGACAACAGACTTATTTTTCTTGGTCCAAAAAAAGGGCCCCAGTTGGGCGCGGTATGCTTTGGTGTAACAGATAAATCAGTTCTGGAACAGTACGATCGAACCATGGACTATCTTGTGTATGAAGAGGGGCTTGACCTTAAGCCACGTAAGGATTTTATACCTCATATTACAATCGACACAGCACGCCATAAAGATATGCAGGTTTTAAAGCTTCCTCAAATTCCGAATTTCGGCATTTTAGACGCGCCCACTCTATCTGCTTTTGCAAGTACAGCACGACGCTAGTAAATTGAAACAATCACAATTTCATGTTATACTTTATGTGAAAGTTTACTCAATATGGCACAACTTACACACTTTAGAGTCGCAAGAAGCATCGAAGATCAACCTTTTCTCGCAAACAAGCTTGAAGCAATCTGTTCTGAACAAATAGAACAGGATTTTAGCTCTGGTGTATTAATGCCTGTAATGAATGGCTCAGAAGACCATCTTATGAGGGGCGCTCCTAGATATAAGGTTATACGCTCTCTTGCCTTACCGATTCTAGATATAGTACGGCCAGAGCCACCTTATCGCCGGGTATTTAACCATGCAGCTATGCGTTTTGATGATGGTAGCAATACCGTTGATGCTCAAGTTACAAAGAAGATTACCGAACGATGGTTAGCAATTGGCCCTGATGTTGATCAGTCAAATATAATTGTCGAAAGCAATGAAATCGTAACAGATAGCACTAACGATGGCTACAGGCTCTCAGCAGCGGTCGAAAATGGTGAAGCATTTGGAATTGACTTTGACGTTGTCCAAAAATTTCTCTCCTATATTGGTAGTATGAATGCATACAGAGATCAAAGACTTGATTTTGGTCCAGCTTATGATGATATTTTTGTACCCAAGATACCACTAGTGAAATTTAGCAGAAATGTTACCGATATTGAAGTTGCAAATGTTCATGCGCAATTTCAATCCGAACTTCCATTGATCTTTAGAGTTGGAGAAATAATGCCTCCAAAAATATACTAGAGAAACATACTTATTCTTCTATGAAACCACCAGATTGGTGCGCCCAAAGTTTTGAGTAGGTGCCGTTTTTGGCAAGAAGTTCTTTGTGGCTACCTTGCTCAACTATGTTGCCACCGTCAAGAACAATAATTCGGTCCATCTTTTGAATTGTACTAAGTCGGTGGGCGATGACAAGTGCGGTTCTGCCTTTGAGCAGTTCCCAAAACGCTGCCTGAATTAGTTTTTCGCTTTCGCTATCAAGTGCCGAGGTTGCTTCGTCTAGCACCAAGACAGGTGCGTCTTTAAGAATTGCGCGAGCAATAGCAACACGCTGTCGCTGGCCGCCACTTAGTTTCACGCCGCGTTCACCAACAACTGTATCGTAGCCGTTCGGTAGCTTTATTATGAAGTCGTCGGCGTGCGCTAACTTTGCGGCATGCTCAATTTCTTCATCGCTTGCGCCCGGTCGTCCGTAAGAAATATTTTCTTTTACCGTTCGGTGGAACAGCAGTGGTTCTTGGGGAACATACCCAATTGCATCACGCAAGCTTGCCTGCGTCACGGACTGTATGTCTTGCCCATCAACCTGTATCGTTCCATCTTGTATGTCTTCAAAACGAAGCAGGAGTCGTGTGAGTGTTGTTTTGCCACCACCACTAGGCCCTACTAAGCCAACATGTTCACCGGGTTTTATGTGTAGTGATAGCCCCGAAAAGATTTCTTGATTGTTTGAATTGTCTTGATATGAAAACTGTACATTTTTAAAATCAATTGCGCCGTCAGAAATGCTAAGTTTTGTTGCGCCTGGTTCGTCGGAAACTTCAACCTCTTCTTGAAAAATTTGAGTCATAGGTGCTGCTTGAAGTAACGCTTCCTCGGTTTGTCGGGTGATTGTGTTTATTTCGAACAGGCGAGTCAACAGCGCAAGAATGTAGGTAAAGGCAAAAATACCCGTGGCTAGTACTGCAGGGTCATTGGCGTCTAGTCTGCTAAACACAACTAGAAGACCAAGAAGCGACATGTACACAAAGGCCACGCGGTTGTTACCGCTTGTACCAGCTTTGTGCCAGTCGCTAATACGCATGTTTCGAAGTTTCTCACTAAGTAATCTGTCTCGCGATATCTCACGTTTTTCTGCTGCAAATGTTTTTACGGTTTGGGCGTTAACGATTGAGTCAGAAATATGTGCCGTGAGGGCTTTCGTTGCGCCCAGTCGTTTTGTTCGTAAGCCCGAGCGACGTAGGCTATCTTTGTACGCCCAAGCTAGTGTAATTATGACTATGGCAAGCACATACAATCCTAACGGTACCGACTCAAGTGAAATCACAACCATGCCCAAAATGATACTCAAAAATAATGACAGGCCACTCATAAATATAGTGTTAAACAGCATGTTGTATCCTGTTACATAATCTAGCGCATCCGAGACCAGTTTGCCCCCCACGACATTTGTGTGAAAGCTTATACCTCGGTGCATGAGTGTCGAAATAACCTTGTGCTGCAAGTCGTGCATGACGCTTGCGGTTAATGACATCGAACTGTTAAATCCTATTCGGTTTGTCACAATAGTAACAGCAATCACAATGGCCAGAAGCACAAGCTCGCGCTGAAAGTTTTCACCATCAGAAAGGGCTGCTGCAAGAGACCGGCTAGCAAAATAAGGAACTGCAACCGCAGCAAACAAAGACCCAACCGTAAAGAGCAAGCTCCCCGCGCATAGTTTTGGATAGCGCAGGGTTGCTTGCCAGTACAGCCGAAGGGTACTTTTTGTAGTTGTTTTGGGTGTTGCCATTATGCGCCTTAGTATATAGCCTTTGCTTAAAAATGCTTATTCTTCTATGAAGCCACCGCTTTGGTGGGCCCATAATTTTGCGTAGACGCCATCTTTTCTAATTAGTTCTTTGTGTGAACCTTGTTCAACTATCTTCCCGTCGTCTAGCACGATTATGCGGTCCATTTTCTGAATAGTACTAAGTCGGTGGGCAATAACAATGGCTGTTCGACCTTCCATCAGTTTCCATAGTGCAGCTTGTATCAACACTTCGCTTTCTGAGTCCAGTGCAGACGTTGCTTCGTCCAAGACCAGAATAGGCGCATTTTTTATCATTGCGCGTGCAATGGCGATACGTTGCCGCTGTCCGCCGCTCAGTTTTACACCGCGTTCTCCAACAAGGGTATCGTAACCACTAGGAAGTTTATCGATGAACTCTGTTGCGTGTGCATCTTTCGCCGCTTTCGCAATATCATCCGCGTTCGCGTCCAGGCGGCCATAGCGAATGTTTTCTGCAATAGACCGGTGAAATAGCAGAGGTTCTTGCGGTACATAGGCAATTGACTCATGCAAGTCGTCTTGGGTTACGGTCGCGATGTTTTGTCCATCTATGCAAATCTCACCGCTATGGATGTCAGAGAAGCGAAGCATGAGACGCGTAAAGGTCGTTTTACCAGAGCCGCTATGTCCAACAAGCCCAACTTTTTCACCCGGTTTGATTGAAAGATTGAACGAATCGAACAGGGCGTCGTCTGCGCCGTTGTGCGTAAAAGTGACGTCACGGAATTCAACCGCACCATGATGCATACGCGACGCTTCAGGATTTTCTGGGTCTGTAATTTCTGGCGATTGTGCAAGCGTTGTAGCCATTTCTGCTGCATCGCTGAGAGCGCGATTATATGACCGTAGCGTGTTGTTGCCGAAATCGAACAGTCCTTCAACAATAGTTGCTGTAAACGTAAATATCAGGAACACGGTCGCGATGTTGCTGTCATACACTACGACAGCAACGATTGCCGCAATAAGCGCAAAGCTAGATATGAAGCGGTTCATAAATCCTTGAACGTTCATCTGCTTTTGATGTGAGCGAGCAAAACGTCGAAGATATCCTTGGGTACTTTTGGTGGCGGCATAGAAGCGATCTTCTTCAAAATTCTTGCGTGCATAACTCTTTATCACACTAATATTCGTCACTGCGTCTGCAAGCATACCTGTCTGCCTGCTCTCTGCCTCGGCAAAACTCGCAAGATGCTGGAATATTTTCTTTGAAAGTAAGAGCGCAACTAAGAGGTACACAGAACAGAACGCAAGTAGTCCCGCTACGTACAGCGGCGACCGAGGAAATATAATGATACTTGCAATTAGTATGCCAACAAACAGGGGGTAGGCTTGGTAGATTGTGCTGTCCTGCAGCCTAACGTAGCCACCAAGCAATTTGTTTGTTTGTGACACGAGAGAACCTCCAAACGTGTTTGCATGGAAGTCTACGCTTCGTGAAATAAGATGCCGAAACACAATGTTTGCAATATCAAGCTGGATTCTTTGCTCGAGCCTCCACATGAAATAGTCAATCAAGCGCCATAGAGCAATCCCCGTAAGGAGCACACCAAAATATAACCCAACATACCATCCGAAACTAGCAATCAAGTTGTTCGGGTCATAGTCCTTGGCGATGAGCTTATCGAGAATCTTTGCCAAGATGAGTGGTGGCAAAAAACGGCTAAATAGTACAGTAAAAGGCATCGACAAGATAACTCCGAGCGCTGCGCCGGGGTATTTTCTGACCCGCGCATAGTAAAACTGCAGCGCGAGCTTTAGTGAATTAGATTGTTGGTTTTGTGTCATATGCCTGCCCTCCTTAGAGCTGGCTGGCTCGTCCGCCCACTCCGTTGGGGAGAACGTGCTTGGTTAGTATTGTGTTGTTCGAGTTAGGTTGTTTCTCAACCAATAATATTTGAGAGTTACAGCCGTTCGGTAAAGACGCCTGTCGTAACAATCTCATTTGATGTCTCTGTCATTGTAGCGCCTTTCCTTTAACTTTGTAATTACAACAACTATATCACCGATGTAAAGTGAAAACAAGTTACTTTTTCATATTTCTGACAACCCCTGTCAAAATACGTCAAAATACGGTATACTAGGTGCGATGCAAAAAGTTTTACTGTACTACAAATTTACCCCTGTTAAAGACGCCGAGCTGCTCAAGCTTTGGCAAAAAACTCTTTGCGAATCCCTTGACCTTAAGGGCAGAATTTTGGTGAGTGAACAAGGCATAAATGGCACCGTTGCGGGCGAGATTGATAGCCTAAAGGCCTACGTAAAACAGACAAAACAGTTCCCGGGCTTTAAAGACATTTTATGGAAATGGAGCGAAGGTACGGCCGACGACTTCCCACGCATGAATGTGAAGGTTAAAAAAGAGCTTGTCGCTTTTGAATCCTATAACGAAGTTACCGTCACCGAAAAGGGCGTTGAAGGTACGGGCGTGCATCTCAAACCGCACCAGGTGAATGAGTTGGTAGAAAAATACGGCGACGATGTAGTGTTCTTTGACGGTCGCAATAAGTATGAGGCCCAAGTTGGCCGGTTTAAGAACGCGGTAGTGCCAGACACAAGAACGTCTCGAGACTTCATAACCGAACTCGAAAGTGGCAAATATGAAGAACTCAAAAAGAAAAAGGTAGTTACTTACTGCACGGGTGGTGTTCGGTGCGAACTGCTAAGCGCCATGATGAAAAAGCGTGGATTTGAGGATGTATACCAAATAGATGGTGGCATTGTGAAGTACGGTGAAGCCTATGCCGACGAAGGCCTTTGGGAAGGTAATCTGTATGTTTTTGATGGCCGTATGGGCATGAACTTTAGTGACAAAGCTAAAACTATTGGCGTTTGCATTCATTGCAAAGGTAACACCAGTAATTACGAAAACTGTGCTTTGCCAAGCTGTAACGATCTAGTACTCATTTGCGAGTCTTGCAAACAAGACCCTGCGTTGCTCTTTCATTCAAAAGCCTGTGAAAATCAGGCAAAGGCAATTGCAAAATAATTCGTAACAAATATTTTTTTGCAACAATGTCGCAAAATTATATGCATAACTTTGAGTCTACAACATGCGTCGCACTTGGTTAAAGCAAGGTATACTGTTTGTAAACATAAGGAGCAATTAGTATGAATTCATTTGTAGCACAATTACTAGTGACAGGCGGTGTTATGGGGCTCTTTGATTTTATCTGGCTAAAATTTGTGGCAAACTCATTTTATAAAAGCCAAATTGGACAATTGCTACTAGAAAAGCCAAACATGGGCGCTGCAGTACTTTTTTACATAATCTACGTTGTTGGTATTGTTGCGTTCGTGCTATCTCCAGCGCTTGAAAAAGGGTCGTTGGCGTATGCTGCCGGCTATGGCGCTCTCTTTGGTTTAGTGGCATATGCAACTTACGACTTAACTAACCTGGCCACAATCAAAGGCTTTACGCCGAAACTTGTTGTTGTGGATCTGATTTGGGGCACGGTGTTGACGGCGGCTGTTGCAAGCATTGCATACCTGATACTCCATCGTTAGGCATACAAAGGGCAACCAATGAATAAAGCGCTTGAAGAAAAACTCACTACCTTACCTAAAACTCCTGGGGTGTATTTTCATAAGAACGCTAAAGGCGAGATTATCTATGTAGGTAAGGCGGCCGTGCTACGTAACCGTGTTCGGCAGTACTTTCAGGCTAGTCGTAGCCGTGACCCAAAAACAGAAGCACTAGTAGCTGAAATACATGACACTGACTGGATGGAAGTCGAGAGCGAAATAGAAGCACTGTTTTTAGAAGCAGAAATGATACGTCGCTATATGCCCCCATATAACATTTTGCTTCGTGACGATAAAGCCATGAGCTACATACGCATAGATATTGCCAGCGATTATCCAACAGTAACAACGACTCGTCGTCCGTTAGATGACGGGGCAAAGTATTACGGCCCCTATTTTTCTACCAGTGGGGTTCGACAGGCGCTTAAGCTGCTTCGCAAGATTTTTCCCTATGCCACTCGTAAGGTTGGCGGACAAAAGCGAGCAAGCCTTGACTACCACCTTGGCCTAGATCCCGGTCTAGAAGAAGGTAAAACCCCTCTAGATGAATATAGGGCCAATCTAAAAAGACTTATGGCGGTTATTGAAGGCAAGCGAAGCAAGATCATTCCTCAGGTAGAAAAAGAAATGCAACTGGCAGCCAAAAACCAACAGTTTGAGTTGGCCGCTAAGAGGCGGAATCAACTTCGCGCGTTAGAAAACCTAGGCCGGCAAATTATTTTTAGCGACAAAGAGTTCATGGATATTAGTAAAGACCATGCCCTTACTGAACTGGTCGAACTATTATCGCTCCCAGGGTATCCACGTCGTATTGAGGGTTATGACATATCCCATATGCAGGGTACAAATGTGGTTGCCAGTATGGTGGTGTTTACTAATGGGGTGAGCGACAAGGGCGAGTATCGCAAGTTTAAAACTAGAAAAGACCACAACAACGACTTTTATAATATGAACGAAACAATTGCTCGCCGTTTTAGCGAAAAAAACGTAAAGGCATGGGGCAAGCCAGATTTGGTGTTGATTGATGGTGGTAAGGGCCAGCTCGACGCCGCCCAGGCTGCTCGTAACGCCAGCGGGCATGCAAAAGTTAGCATGATAGGCCTCGCTAAGCGCGAAGAACAAATTATACTTAGCAAAAAAACAGAAGACAGCTTGGCATACCCAGCTTTAAACCTGCAAAAACTACAAGAACTGGGCGGGTTTGCCAGCGAAACCGAAGATTTTATTACTATTAATCTTCCCCACAACACCAACCTCGTTAAGCTACTCCAACGAATTCGTGATGAGTCACATCGCTTTGCGGTTAGCTACCATACTGTACTAAAAAGAAAACAGCAGACAGCTAGCATGCTAGACGAAATTCCAACAATTGGGCCTGCCACCAGAAAAAAACTTCTCAAAACATTTGGCAGTGTACGAGGTGTCATGCAAGCAAGGGATTGGGAAATCGAAAAAGCAATTGGCGACAAAAAGGCTGCAATACTAAAACAATACTTACGGCCCCTTAAGCGCGAACAAAAAAATACCGATATTGCTGAAACAAGTTATTAGCCGGGGCTACCATTTTGCGTTCGGTAGAACGTGTAAAATATAGCCAACGAAGCCGCCAAAAATAATAAACAGCAGCAGAGTATATGCATAGAGCACTAAGCCAAATCTCTTTGCCGCCGTACCTCTGTTGCTGATCAATTCAGCAACACCTAGCACAAGTAGGGCGTAGTAACAAAGGAGTACGGGAGCCAAATACCTGCCTTGTACGGCAACCGCAGCGCCAAGGTTTGTGTAATCGTGATAGTTTCTTGACCACAAAAGTAAAAGGTATATAAAGCTCACAAAAGTGAGGCCTAGTAACGCCGGGTATTTTTTAGCAATTGTTTTAACAGTCGCAAGTGTCGCCAAGACACCTAGGGCACTTAAAAGTAGTAACGAACCATAGAAAAATTTTGCTATTGGAACGATGCCGCCCGTAGGGATAATTTGTGCATACATTTGATACCAGACCTCAACGACCCAGTGGTAAGTGTAAGTCATGGGGCCGTCGATAGCCGGTACGTTTTCACGGTTTAGCGCGAGTGTATAGTTTCTGTTCCAAGCATAGTATTGTTTGCATTTTTCTACGTCTAAGACCTGGTTACATTGTGGCACGGGGTTATGGTAGCGAACAACATTCATACCGTAGTACGTTGCAAATAAAGCCATTCCGCCCACAAGAAGCCCCGTCCATATATAGAGCGTTGGTTTTGAAACAGAACGAACAGATTGCTTTATTGTAGTTAACCTAGCATTGTCGTGCCGCATAAAGCGTACGATCATAATGGCTATCCAAATACCCGTGCCGATTACTATGGGCAAGACACTGTATTTTATAAGACTGCCAAAACAAGACAATGTTGTCCACTGTAGCAACGGCACCACAGGGAAAGTTTTATCGACGAATAATGCATCTCTAATACTAATACTGAGTGAAAGAAGCAAAAACGACACAAGCACCACGGCGTTGTCGTAGTTTGTTTGAGCTGAGAGCAACGTGAACACAGGGGTGAACATAAGTAGCCCAAGAACGAGGTTTCTAAGAGCAAAGGCAACACCGAGCTGAGTAAGTATTTTTCTGGCAACCAGTAGGCTTGAAACCGCAATGCCTACGTTTAGAAAGCGCAGCCCAATAATGGTCGCTTGCTCGCTACCGGCAAGTTGGAATAAGCGGTAGGGGTAGCTCAACACATAATGGTATAACCAAGAAGGGCTGTGTAGTATATTG
Source organism: Saccharimonadales bacterium (SeqCode) (assembly GCA_049291335.1). Classification (GTDB taxonomy): domain Bacteria; phylum Patescibacteriota; class Saccharimonadia; order Saccharimonadales; family UBA4665; genus JAGXIT01. Next base: position 12,456 of record JBATPG010000063.1, read on the forward strand.
CCAACATCAAAGTAGCTCGTCTGGGTGCCAATGATTGGGTTTACGTGAGTCGAGAAGAACTCTATGAGCCGCACATGGTACGCTTCGTCAAACGCCATTTGAAACGCGCTCATGTAGGCAAGGTATGTGGTTTGGGCAACGAATAGGCCAACGAGGGTCCAGAAAAATGCTTCAGAAGCCACGTACACCTTACCATAGCCATAGAAATTCTGTATTTTTTGTTTCACTGCCTACTACTATACCAAACAAACAGCATGAAAGTTAGCATTCATCGAGCAGTACTTTATACTTAGAGGCAATGACTGCTCGAACTCACGATGTTGCCGCCCTTACAGCCCTTATTCTGTATGTTATAGCTGTGCCGCCTGAATCGTTGACGGTAGCCACTGGCCTGACGGCAATTTTGGCAAATCAACTTGGTGGCATAGCGCCAGACATAGACCAGCCAACTGCTCCATTTTGGCGCAACCTTCCTGTGGGCAGGTATTTTGGTCGTATTTTTGGCGCGCTTGTTGGCGGTCACCGTTTTTTCTGCCACTCATTAATTGGACTGGCAGCCTTTAGTGTTGGTTCGTTACTGGTACTACAATTTATCCAACCTCTTTTGCCTAATGTTGATATTTCGTTTGTATGGGTAGCATTTATCTTGGGTGTTCTTTCGCACCTGTTTATGGACACCCTTACAAAAGAAGGCGTGCCGTGGTTATTGCCACTGCCATATAAAATTGGCCTTCCGCCAGTTCGTCAGTGGCGAGTTACAACGGGTAAAAAGGTTGAAATGCTATTTGTTCTACCATTGCTCATAGCTATAGCGACTTGGCTATGTGCATCAAACTACTCCGAGCTTGCCGCCTTATTGCAAAACAACCTTACAAAGTAACATTTGTGACATATATCACCTAAATGCTTATTGTTAAGGAATATAATTCGGACAGAGGGTAACACACAAAGGATTTACAAAAATGATGCCACAGAGCTTCGGTGGTCGGATTAACCGCGATAGAGAAAACAGTCATTTGCCAGATGTTATGCGTCATAGTGATTGTCAACCGATTTTAGATGAACATGGTATACCCAAGATGGCTCCAGAGGTCGAAAGGTTAGTCCTTCGGTCACTAAGCAGGACGATCGGCCAGTTTGCAAATGGTTTCGAAGCTCTTACGACCCATGATTCACTTAAGGTTACAATTTTTGGAGAACTTACTACAGAAACAATATATTTTACTGATCACGAAAGGCATGGCTTTGACTCTAGGGGCGAAGAACACATTGTCTCGATACTCGGCATTCATGGTATATGCAATGCCGCACGACTCCAGCCCGCATAAAAAATTCAAACTTATTTATGTAGCGTACTGCGAATAGTTTTCAGAAAGGGCGGTATTGTAGTCGCTGAATCGGTTTAGCTTTTGATTGTGCCAGCTGATTTGTAAGATTTTTTTGAGAGGTGTATAGTTCAAATATGAAGAAGTGGGAGTTATAGGCAAAAACGTGGTGGTTTTTAGCTAGTTTTGTATCTGTTATTAGGGCTTTAACTAATGTCGTGAGACATTAGTTGCATGAAAAAAAGCATGGATTTAGGTACTGTTCGGACTGCAATAATAAGCTCCAAAAGCGCAGCAAAACAGCTGGCGGAAAGCAGCGTTGGCACTGCACGGTTTGTTCTCGTAGCACCACAAGGCCCCGACCGGATTTAAGTCGGGTCTTTCTGCTAGAAGGGTTCGTTTCATGGCTCCTTGGCAAAGACTCCCAAGCTGAGCTCGAGCAGTCTGGGCGAACCTTTCGCGACCAAACAACATGGTGTTGGGGCGTAGCCCCACCACACGTCCTGAGCGGTGAAATACACCACGCTGTCATTGTGGATGGTATACGTG
>JBATPG010000064.1:0-5641 GCA_049291335.1 Saccharimonadales bacterium (SeqCode)
GTTGATAAATTGTATGCCAACTCCGTCAATAATGACCATGAAAAAGGTGACATTATAGTTGGGTGTAACGACGAAGAACTAGCCACAAAACCCTTCTACAATAGTGATGTTCTGCTAGTCAACCACTACCCATTGCCAGTAAAAGCGATGCAAAAATTTATAGATAACCACACTGAAATTATGCTCTATGAGCAGGGTAATTCGTACGTCATAGATACAATTTATAAAGAGTATGGCAAGCCAATTGTACAGAATAAAATACATGCCAGCTCCGGGGACTGCCCAGACCGGCCTGATACATGGAAAGTTTGGGATCATTTAGAGGTTTTATTTTCTGCTTTAAAGTCGGTTAACCCAAGTTATGTTATCGGTGATGTCGGACAATATACCGTTGAGAGTCACCATAGTATTGATGCGTGTTTGTGCTTGGGCTCTTCTGTTGGAACAACCCTAGGCGTTGCATTAAATGGTGTATCCTACCCGTTCTGTGTCGTCGGTGATGGTGCATTTACTCATGGGAATATACTTGCGGTAGAGGAGGCACGAAATAGAGGTGCGGCATTCGGCATAATTATTATAGATAATGGCGGATCTCAGGCTACTGGAGGCCAACAGCTAGCCATAGGTACTTCTGCGCTAGTTGCAGAAAGCATACCGAGACAGTATGTAAAGTATGAATCGACAGACGCATCGCAACTTGCAGCAGCCCTGAATGAAATGCGTGACAGCAACACCCTTTCGATACTTCACCTAAATACGGAGATACTTCATGGACATTAATCAGTTAATCAGCGATTTAGATGCAGTTGACATGCGTAATTCTGACATTCTTCATGTCACGGCGTATGAGAACCAGCTTTCAAAAACTGCAACCCGATTTTTAAGCTCTAAACTTTCTGAACGGTACTATTTTGGTGGGGGAGATGAACATAGTGTCATCGACTGGAACCCATTTACTGTTTTAGGGCTAGGCGCTATTGAAAATGTTTTGCAAGCCGCAGAAGAAGGCGTCAAAGACATGCTTGGTTGTAGTGTGGTTAATCTTCGTCCACTTTCTGGAGTGCATGCAATGTTATGTGTTCTTTTGGTCGCAACTAAACCGGGTGATTCGGTAATGATAATGCGCCATGAGGATGGTGGCCATTTTTCCACTCAACCTTTGCTTGAAAAAACTGGGCGCAAAATAGCGTATACAACATTTGATACAACCTCTCTTCAGGTCGATGTTGCAGCAACTGCAGAAGAATTTGTTCGTACAGGCTCTTCTGCTATATACCTTGATTTATCATATCCAACCGCCCCAATAAATCTGCGTGAATTACGTGCAGCTCTTGGTGAAAGTGCAACAATTATTTATGACGCTAGCCATACAGTTGGGCTAATGATGGGTGGTCAGTTTCAAGACCCGTTCGCTGAAGGGGCTGATATTATATGCGCAAATACTCACAAAACATTACCCGGCCCCCACAAAGGAATGATTGCTTTTAAGGATCCTGTACAAGGAGCTGAATATAACAACATAATCAACAACGGGTTATTCTCAACCTCGCACACCAATAATTTAATAAGTTTAGCCATTTCGATATTGGAACTACAGAAATATGGCAAAGAATATGCCTTACAGGTAGTACAAAATGCCAACGCACTGGGTCGGGCTTTTGAGGAGCTAGGCTATAGAGTACGAAAACTGCCATCAACAAATGACTACACCGCAACTCACCAAGTCCATGTGTATCTAGGTGACACCCACAGAGAAAATGCCTATCGAAATCTTGTAAAGAATAATATATCTACTAACTTTGACAATCGCTTAGGAGGTGAAGATTTTATGCGCCTAGGTACTCAGGAGCTAACAAGACGTGGCATGAGCAGTCTTGATATGCAGCATATCGCTAGGCTTATGAATGATGCAATTAATGGTCTTGATGTCCAGTCGGAAGTGAAAAGGTTTACTACACAGTTCGATTGTGTTTACTACAGTTTCGATACTGGCCTACCTAATGTAAGGGAAGCTGAGATATAGGAAATACATGCAGGCGATTCAATTATCTACGGAAATGATTATAAATTGCGCTAGGTTTGTAAATAATTTTAAAGCCGTCCAGGCGCATATTGGACCAGAAACACCTATAATCGCCGTTGTTAAATCTAACGGCTATGGCTACGGCTTGCACGAAATGGCAGCCAATGCAGAAAAAGTTGGAGCATGCTCGGTAGGGGTAGGTGAAGCTAAAGATGCCATAGCATTGCGCGAGCAAGGTTTTATGTCACCAATAGTTATGCTCTATCCGTCTACAATGGAGCAGATTGACTCATTACTACTGCAAGATGTAGCGGTAACGGTTGGTTCGCTTACATATTTGCATGCTGTGGTTTCAGCTGCAACACGTCTAGGGGTCGATGCTTCGGTTCATATTCAGATTGAAACAGGAATGCATCATCACGGTCTGCCAATCAATGACATTACTGAAGCATGTAGGATTCTTGCAGGCAACAAGGTTGTACATTTATCTGGGGTGGCCACGCACTTTGCGGCAACAAATAACACGGCGCTAAGCGAAGCACAAAAACAACTATTCTTACAAGCACTTAGTGTATTTCAAAACAATAATACGTATCCCCACATGATTCATGTGGCTAATAGCGCAGTTATCGACACACATCCTGAACTATATTCGCGTGATTTCTTTGCCTCGGTTATGCCTGACGTTGTAGTTGGGGTTCGTTGCGGATCATTACTATATGGAACATACGCCTGGGCCAATGCTGAAACAATCAAAACACATCCAATCCTAGAGTCACTGAAAACACAAATTATAGACGTAAAGACAGTTCTAAGAGGAGAAACAATTGGCTATTTTAACCAGTTCCAAGCACCAAAAGATTGTCGTATAGCTATATTGCCGCTTGGTTGGGGCTCTGGCTTCTTTCCAGCCCCAACACGAGGAAGGGTGCTTATCGGTGGCAAAAAAGCGAATGTTGTTGGCCCAATTGGGGCTAATATCTGCGCAATAGATGTTAGCGATGCTCCAGCAGAAATTGGCGATGAAGTTGTAATAATTGGAACACAATTAGATTCATCGATTACACTAAGCGATGTCGCTACGCAACACGAAACATTTGTCAGCCGACAGGTAGCGTTATTTACGGACGTCCCAAAGCGATATATATGTTAGTAACTCTGTGCAAATAGCCATTCGGTAGAAGAATCATCACCGGTCACGAAGTCCTTGCCCTGTACTGTGTCGTGCTGCTTAAAAAGACAACGACTTGTGGCTTTAGTGTGTTCTTTGACGTACTCTTCAGTTTCGGAATTATCATTCCAAAATACACGAATAAAGCCTTTGTGTTCTTTTACTAGTGCTTTGAATTCGTCATACGTTTGTGCAACTCGTGTGTTTTCTTCCTGCATTTTCGTACTCTTCTGTAACATAGCGAGCTGTATTTCATCGAGCCAGGCAGAGGTCAAATCCTTAACTTCGTTGATATCAAATACACGACGCTCCTTGTTAAAACGTGCTTGCACCGTAACATTTGATTGTTCAAGTTCTGTATTTCCAATTTGAATCAGCAATGGTACGCCCTTTATTTCCCACTTATTAAGTTTAAAGCCGAAGCGTTCATTATCGCTACTATCAACTTGAGAACGTATTGATGATTTGGTAAGAGCATCGTTGATTTTATTTGCGTAGGCTACTAACGTATCGTCTGCTCGTACTGGTACGATTACAACCTGCGTAGGGGCTATCTTTGGGGGGAGGACAAGTCCGTCTTCGTCACCATGAGTCAAAATTAGTGCACCAATTGAACGAGTAGAGAGGCCCCAGCTTGTTTGCCAAACAGGTTCCATGTCTCCATCTTTATTTTGGAACAAAATATTGAAACTTTTGCTAAAATTTTGCCCTAGGTCGTGCGATGTACACGCTTGCAAGGCCTTCCCGCTAGGCATCATTGACTCAAACGTCATTGTACTGTCAGCGCCAGAAAATTTTTCTTGATTCGATTTTAAGCCAACATACCCATCTATTGCCAACCACTCACGGTATATAGTCCGGTACGCGCCCATTGCCCATGTTTGCATTTCAAGCGCCTCATCATGCGAAGCATGCGCGGTGTGACCCTCTTGCCACAAAAATTCAGTCGTACGTAGAAACGGCGTTGTCCTTTTTTCCCAGCGTACGACATTGTTCCACTGGTTCATTTCGAGCGGCAAGTCACGCCAAGATTGTATCCACTTTGCATAGCTGTTGTACATGATAGTCTCGCTCGTAGGACGGATAACGAGTGGTTGTTCTAGCTCCTCATTTCCGGCATGAGTAACGACTGCCAATTCTGGTGCAAAGCCTTCAACATGATTCTTTTCTTTCTCAAGAAGTTCAAGTGGAATAAGTAACGGGAAATAAGCGTTACCTATGCCACGCTTCTTTATAAGAGAGTCTAACGCGCCTTGAATGGACTCCCAAATAGCATAACCATATGGTTTTATAATAACTGAGCCCTTGGACGGACCATAATCGGTGAGATCCGCTAGCTCAAGAACTTTGGTGTACCATTCTGATGGGTTATCTTGCTTCGAAGGAAGAAACTTTTTGCTTGATTTAGACATAATTTACTCTAATTATAACAGACCGATATAAAATGCAGTTGTACCGTAATCAGCTCAAGACCTTTGCAACATCGAGACTGGTGTCTGGCACTGTATACCTAAGTGTAATCTATGGTCATTGTAATAGTCTAGGTAGTCAAATAGCTGTCTCTGTATGGTATTTGGATTAGGGTGTCTGCGAAGCAGACATTCTTCTTGTATTGTACGGTTAAGGCGTTCGATGAACGCATTGTCGTTTGGCTTTCTGACGCGACTGTGTCGTAGGGTCGTACCATGAGCACTCAGCATGTCACTGAGCCATCTGCCAAACTCTGGGCCGTTATCTGCCTGGATGGTAGTGAATTGGAACCCAGCCCAGGATTGACCTCGCTGAAGGAACTCATAGCTAAGTTTCTGGCTAATATGTTCATGGTACTCGGCATAGGCCCACCTGGTATGCACATCAATGAGGGTGTAGAGATAAACTCGCTGTTTTGTTAGGGGATGTACAAGGTGTACCGTGTCTGTCTGCACAAGACTGCCTGGGTCCACGGCCGGTGGCCGTGGTATGTGCGGTCGGTAACGTTTCCATTTGCTGACTGGCTGAAGCATATCCATGCGCTTCAGGACTCGCTTGACACTCGCTAAGCTGACTTTTATACCTTCTTGCAGGCAGTAGGCATGCACAACGACAGCACAGCGACCTGTTTGGCTTCGCCAATATATGATGCGTTCGACTGTTTCTTTCCGCAAGCAACCTGCTGGTTGCTTTGGCCGACTACTACGTGTTGGTAGGTGCTTGTATCTGGCGTCATAACCTAGCTCAGTCCAGCGGCGTAGCCATCGCCACAGAGTAACGCGGTGCACACCAGCCTTTCTGGCGGCTACGAGTAGCGGCAGGCCATCTTGTAGCACAAGATTAATGGCCCAAACTCTCGCTTTGGGTAGTAAAGGGTTGCTAGAATAACTCATACCGGCTGTTCTCCTGTTTAGTTTAAGCACTTACAGTGTAAAACAGTCGGTCTTTATGTGTTGCGTAGGTCCTGAGCCATTACG
>JBATPG010000065.1:0-7109 GCA_049291335.1 Saccharimonadales bacterium (SeqCode)
GAGCGCCACTGGCGGCTTGCTTGCAGTTCATGGCGCGCCCAGAATCGATACTTTTTGGGGGCTTTGCGAAGTAATTGCCGCCAGAATTTTGGATCTTGGAGACGGCCCTTATGCTCGAATGACGGGCACAACTTCTGAATTTGGCGCTGCTGTCGATGCAACGATAGACAAGATAGCAAGCGTAGCCATAGTGGCCTCGGAATGGAATAAAAATATCGCACCAAAGCCAGCTTTAGCTGCAATTGTTGTGCAAAATGCCGCAAATGCAGCGGCAACAGCAGTAACAAAAATTCGGCACCCAGAAGCAGACCTGTCGCCGACCCGAGATGGCAAAAATGCACTGTTTATACAAAACGTAGCTCTTGGTTCTTACGCAATTGCTAACTTGCTAGAAGAGGACTCCAGTAGTCACAGTGCGTTTCGGCTTATTGGACACACGGCGGTTGGAGTAGGTGTAGGCTATTTTGGTCTCAAGGCAACCTTTGCCTACCTAAAAAGAGCCGCCGACTGATTTCAGGTTTAAGCTTCGAGCTGAATGTTTTATAGCATTCTAAGCACCCACGAACGCATGTTCTACTACGAATGCACGGAGAAACCGTAGCGTATGGGTGTATTTAGGCAGTCAAACGTTGAAATGATTCAATCGTTCGGTCAAGTACATAGTTCAACGCTTCTACAGTGAAAATGCCGTAATCCACATCTGCGCGGTAACTGTTGCCAAGTTGCGTTGGTACTGTTAAGCCTTCGTAGGTTCCGAGGCTGACCGTGAGTTTGCCTGCACTAGTAAGCTCAGGAGGTCCGATAGTAAGGGAATATTTTCGATCTTCAGAAATAGACAAGCTATGATCAAGTAAATTTACGCCTCCGGCATTAAACTCTCCCGTAGAGACACAGCCATCAAGCTGTTTTACACCATTGTTTGGCGTTAGAAGGAAATTGCCCGAGTGCCCTTCTGTGTGTTCTAGCTCCTGACCAAAAGTATCAAGAGCTTCTTGAGCATATCTAGTATGAAAAGCTGCGAATGTTTCACGTAAATGGCTAGTTGTAAGGTTGGGTTCGCCTACAGCAAATCGTTCAGGATCGGGTAAAGTAAATGTATTCATTAGTACATTATACTACTATTATGTAATTTGTCAAGTACTATGAGCTTTTAGGCTTCGAGCTGAATGTTCTTGTGGCCCTCTAAGAACTCACGAATCTTTAGTGCTGCGGTTGCGCCTTCGCCCACGGCGCTCGCTATTTGCATGGTTGCACCAGAGCGAATGTCTCCCGCTACAAACACACCCTTCATGGTAGACATAAGGTCTTCGTCTGTTTTTATAAGTCCAATCTCATCACATTCGATTTGGTCGTTAATAAACGAGTTGTTTGGCGACAAGCCAACAAACACAAACACACCGTCGGTCTCTATTTCTACCTTTTCGTTCTTGGCAGTGTCGGTACCGACAACTTTTACAACCTGACCGGCTTCGTTTCCAACAATTTCGTCTGTTGTAACACCAAGGTGCACGGTAATTTTGCCTTCGTCGACAAACTTTTGCAGTTCTTTTTGTAAAATTTCGCTGGCACGCATTTTACTACGTACGAGCAAATGCAAGTGACTCGTAAAACGAGTAAGGAACATAGCTTCTTGTACGGCAGAGTTGCCGCCGCCGACTACGACCAATGTTTTTTCTCTGTAAAATGCGCCGTCACAGGTAGCACAGTAGTGCACGCCGCGGGCGTAGTATTCTTCTTCGCCAGGTATACCAAGCTTTTTATAGGCGCTACCGGTACCGATAAGTACTGCTTTGGCATACATGTCACCACTGGTAGTTTCTAGTCGCTTCCAGTCACCTTCGTCGTGAATAGCGGTAACTTCGCCGTACTCAATTTTGGCACCAAAACGCTCTGCTTGCGCCTGTAAGTTGTTGGCAAGCTCTAGGCCAGCTATGCCCTCAGGAAAGCCAGGGTAGTTGTCTACGTGGTCAGTAACGGCAGCTAGACCGCCAGGCACACCCTTTTCAAATAGCAACGTCTCTATGTCTTCTCGGGTTGTATATATAGCAGCACTTAGCGAAGCCGGACCGGCACCTATCATAATTACGTCATGCCTGTTGCTGTCTTCTGCCATAGTTCCCCTTTGGTTGCTTAGTGCTATTGTAGTTCATCTTTTGATGCGTTGATATTTAGCCGTGCATTACTAATGTAAATAGTTTACATTAGCAAATCAATTGTGTCTAGTTTTTGCGATGCGTCCTGTTACTCTAGGCGACTGCAGGTGCAAGTTTTGCAAGATTGAAACCAACAACTACTTCTCTGGTGTCGTCGGCCTTCGTAACCACGGTTACGGGTACGGTTAGCGCGCCAGAAATGGCAAGTGCTTCTTGTTGGCGGTGGGGCTCATCGTCAAGGTTGACTTCTTCGTACTGCAAACCCTTTGAAGAAAGATATTTCTTAACCATTGGGCAGTAGGCACAAGTTTTAGTCGTAAAGATAGTGATGTTTTTAATCATAGAACCCTCTCTAAATGATTTTGTTAGTTTATTTTAGCACGCAGTTTTGATTTGAGAGACGATTACTTACAAACTGTATGCATTACTATATATAGTGCTTATGTTATCGTCAAGGCGCTATATATTGTGTTTTTTAGTACAAATTACTCTTTTTAGGCGTCAATCGAGACAAGCTCGATGTCGAACACCAGGTCTGCGTCGGCTGGTATGCCCGAGCCAAATGGTGGTGAGCTACCATAGGCCTTAGCGCTTGGTATTAAGAGCCGACGTACACCGCCAACTTTCATGCCTGGCACGCCTTCTGTCCAGCCGGCAATAACGCCAGAAAGCGGGAAGCTGATTGGGCGTCCAAAGTCTTTTGAGCTTTGAAACACCGTGCCGGTCTTTGCAACTGCACCTGTATAGTGGCACGTTACTGTTGCCCCTGGTTGCACTTCTGCGCCGTCACCTACGGTGCGGTCAACGATTTGCAGCTCGGGGATTGAATCGGTTGGAGTAAAATCTTCTAGCATGAAGGCCTTTCTATTTAATTTTTACGAGCTTAACAGTAAAGACCAAATCGGAATTGGCGGGTATAGTACCGGCACCCTGTGCGCCGTAGCCCAAAGCTGCTGGGATTACTAGACGACGCGTTCCACCCTCTTTCATGCCCACTAAACCTTTGTCCCAACCCTGAATAACTTGGCCGGTACCAAGCTCCATCTGTAAAGTGGCGTCTTTAGTATAGTTTTCATCAAAAAGAGTTCCGTCTTTAGCAAGCGTCCCGTAGTATTTCATTTGCAGACAATCACCGTTTTTGGCAGCTGGCCCTGTGCCTTGTTCCACATCCGTAATTTGCAGCTCCGTAACTGGATCTGGGTACTTTACAACTTCTGGGGCTGGTAGCGCAGTACCCTCTGATTGTGTGATTGCACAAGCACTTGTGTCAGTCGTGCTGGTATCGGTTTGGCTGTTATTGCTTCCTGTTTGTACTACTGCATAGGCAGTGAACGCCAGTGATGTTATTAAGAAAAGCGCAGCACCAAAGCCTGCAAAAATCCTGTCACGTAGTCGTGTTGTAGACATTAAAAAATCCCCTCGTTATGTACGTACTAGTGTGCCACAAAAACCGCGCTCCACAAAGTGCAAAGTTGTAGTGTTTTAGTGCCGAACGTTAGACCGCCATTCTATTTTAATTGGCTCATCTGGAAAACCATGCTCTAAGCCATGTAGCAGTGCGTCTTTTAACGACCCTGAAACAAAATTAACTTTTGCAAGTTGGTCTAGTGGCAACCACATTGGCACATACGTATTTTGTCCCATAGCCGATATTTTTGCCTCTTCGCTTTCAGAGTGTAATTCTGGCTCGCCCCCTGTATATTCGCAGAGGTACACGTATTGTTCACCATAGGGCTCGCCAGCATCTTCCATAAAGACAAGTCGAGGGTTTGCTATGGTTATTGTAGCCTCCTCTTTGACTTCTCGGTGCAACGCATCCTCAAGAGGCTCGCCCATCTCAACAGCACCGCCAATAAGCGTGTAATACTCACTGCCAAACTTGTTTCGCTTCATAACGAGCAAATTATTGTCTTTGGATACAATTGCCCTGACTGCCTGTTTCATATCTATACTCCTTGGTTATAGCATAGCACGAAGAACAGCGTGGCTAGGCCTTGATTTCGTAGTTCAGCAGTCGCTTTTTTGCTGACGCGCTATCTAAGTTTTGTAGCTCGAGTAGCGACGCATATATACCGGTGCCCTTTGCGAGTTCCGCAGGCGAACCTTGCTCGACAACGCGACCATTTTTAAGACCGATAATCGTGTCCATTGACTGAATGGTACTGAGGCGGTGAGCAATCACCAGCACGGTACGATGCCGCATAAGCCGCTCGAGTGCTTGCTGAACAAGCAACTCGCTTTTACTGTCTAGGCTGCTTGTGGCCTCGTCTAGAATAAGCAAGGGAGCATCTTTCAATATGGCCCTGGCGATAGCGATGCGTTGCTTTTGGCCACCACTTAGTTTTAAACCTCGCTCGCCAATCTCTGTTTTGTAACCTTTGCTAAATTTTTCTATAAAATCATGAGCGTTGGCGTCACGAGCTGCCTGCTCGACTTCGGCCTTAGTAGCACCTTGTTTACCGTAGGCAATGTTTTCATATACCGTACCACTAAACAAAGCTGGCTCTTGGAACACCACAGCGGAAGCGTTTCGTAGCTGCACTCTGTCCAACTCTGTAATGTCATAGCCATCAATAGAGATCGCCCCTGCGTTTGGCGAATAAAACCCCAGCAAAAGGTTTGTTATGGTCGTCTTGCCCTCACCGCTCTCGCCTACGAGCGCGGTTCGGGTGCCGGTTTTGAGCACAAACGAGACGCCTCGAAGCACGCTGTTTTCTTCGTCGTACGCAAACTGCACGTCGTCAAAAACAACTTCTGCATGCTTGATAGTGTCTTTTAAGCGGTGCGGCGTTGCCTGGTTGGTCTCTGGAATAGCGTCCATGGCAGCAAAATAATCCTTGCTGTTAGCAACTGCCCGTTGCGACTGGTCAACAATAAAACTAATGCTGAAAATTGGTATACGTATAAGGGTAGCATACTGAATCAAGAGTACCATTGTACCAATGCTATACTCGCCCTGAGCCGCTCGCACACAAATAAACGCATACACACCCAAAAATATAACATTCAACACAAGACGGCGACCAACGTCTTGTTTGTGCCACAGTTTTGTTTGAGGCCACGTAGTATTGACGGCGTTTTTGTACCGCTGTGAAAAAAGCTTTTGCTCACTTGCCTCACGGCCAAAACTTTTGACCACCTTTATTTGGTTCACTGCCTCGCTGAAACGGCCGGTTGCCACGTCGACATTCATGTTTATGTCGTTCTGATATTCTCGCCACTTACCACTGGTTCGAGTCGTCAGCCAAATAAATATTGGATACAGAGCGGCGAGCATAATGCCAACCTCCCAAGAGTAGAAAAAGATAATGCTTAGGGACAATATGGTTGTGAAGATGAACTGCAAAAAATTGTTGGTAAACGCCTGCACAAACGAGCTAATTTGATCTATGCCTCGGTTGAGACGGTTAACGATGGTGCCAGAAAGCTCTTTGTCGAAGTACGACTGAGGCAGTTTCATGAGGTGTTCAAAATACCGCTCGCTAAGAATTTTCTTTAGCCGCACTTGTAGCATGTCGCCAATAACGCCGCCGATATTGCTAAACAACGTCGTAGCGACATCGGCTAAGAATATAGCAATCACAGCCCAAACTATTATTGATATATTTGCTGTGTCGTTGCCGACTAGTTGAGTGATCTCGTCAACAATCGTTTTGATCAAAAGCGGCTGAATCTGATTCGCCAGGGCAACAAGTATAGAAAAAACCGTCACCCCTATATAGAGGTTCTTTAGTTCTTTGGTGACGACAACTATTCTTATAAGACTTTTCATAGGTGTCTTTAGTATACGATACGAACTCGGGACAACGAACATACAAGTCTAGCTAGTTGTTAGAAGCTATGCAGCCTAAATTACAGCAAGCTAGATCTGTTCTGCCCCTAAGAGTTGCTTGGCAGCAGTGGCCACTGTGGCCATGTACTCACCGACTTCTTGGTCAGTCAATGTTTTTTCATAATGCGTGGCAGTGAGCCTAAAGGTGAACGTAACGCTTTGTGGGTCTGGGCTATAAATAGCAATCGGGGCAATTTCTAGTCGTAGAGCTTCGGAGCGAACTGTTTGTAGCGCAGTATCGACGCATGCATGTATTTCTGCATACAAAACTGGCTGCGAACAACGTAAGGATATATCTTGGGTAACGCGCGGAAAGCGAGAAAGCGGCAAATACTGGCTGCTCGCAGTGCTTTTCAGCAAAGGCGTTATAAAAAGCTCAAAGCCCGCTACACCCAGTGGAAGTTTGAAGGCTTTTTGAACAGACTGCTTAAACTCACCCACAACACCGGCTAGAGAGTCGTTAATGAGCACTATGGCGGAGCGCTTTGGCTCAAACGGAGCGCAAAGCTGAGCAAATGCGTCGTTAGAAGCCCCGTTGTACTGCGTCATTGGCACATAGTGGAGTGTCTCATGGCTCGCAGTCGTACGGACAACTAGTTCAACGTATTGTTTTGCTGTGTAGTATGCTGCCCCCTGGTTGAGTGATAATTTTTTTGTCGCATAAATACCTGCGACTCGTGGCAACTCTTTTGGCAATCCATCCTCGCCCAGCATAGCAACATGATGCGCTTTGCCTAGTTCGTACAAAATAAACTCATCAAAGCCTGCTTTACTGTTTGCATGTACTTTATCGAGAAGGCTTGGCATGAGACTCAGGCGATAATACTGCAGGTCTGGGCTTAGGGCATTGCTAATTTGGTATGCCTGCTTAGGGTTTTGTAGTGCTCTAGTCATTACGCGTTCGTGCACAAAGCTATACGTAAGCACTTCGTTTGCGCCGGCATGTGACAAGGCACTACGTACCTTTCGCGCGGTCTCAACTGCTACATTTATACTTGCAGGTTTAATCGATCGGGCGGGTAATGTGCGTGGAAGCGTATCAAATCCATGCAAGCGCCCAACCTCTTCAACTATGTCTTCGGGAAGCTGTATGTCGGTTCGCCAAAATGGTGCAGTAATTTCTA